>CAYYOE010000001.1:0-43324 GCA_964473055.1 uncultured Rhodobacterales bacterium
CAGGAAGCCCTGGAAGAAGCGGTGCTTCAGCCCCTGCGGACCGGCCGGAAAGCCGAACTTGCGCTCGCCGGTCGCGGCATTGACCGCCGTGACCCATTCGATCAGCTGGTCATAGGTCAGCGCATTCAGGTCGGCGCCCGCGGGCAGGTGTTCCAGCGCCTTGCGGTTGGCGGCCATCAGATAGGTGGCCTGCATCCAGGGCACATACTTCTGCTCGTCGGTGCCGAGCTTGCCCAGTTCGATCATCGCCGCGCCGATCCCGTCGAGATCGAGCGAGGACAGGTCCACAAGGCCACCGTCCAGCCCCGAGATGTCGCCGTGCAGCCCGCCCAGCACCGTGATCGACCCCGACCCGGCCTGCATCTCGGCCTGGATACGCGTCAGCCAGGGGCCGTTGTCCATGCCCTGGTAGTCCACGCCGCCGGGAAAGCCCGCCAGCACCTGCTCGCGCATGGCCTGGCTTTCCTCGACCGGCTTGGCCTGGGTCGACCAGAACAGCGCCTCGGCGCTGGCCGCGGCCGGCACCATGGCGATGCTCGCCAGCGCGAGCGCCCGGAACGTCTGTTTCCTATGCATCCTATGCCTCCCTTGGTTCTTGATGCGGTCGTCTTGTCTTGGGTCGTATCGTCAGGGTCTCGCCGGGCCATGCGTGGCGCGCGGGATGAATCGGGGCGGAATCAGCCGGTGCTCCGGGGCTGAGCCCGGCGCATCCATGCGCGCCAGCAGCATCCCCGCCAGCGCCCGCGCCGACCCCAGCGTGTCGACGTCGAAGGTCGTCAGCGCGGGGCGGGCGTGGGCGGCCGAGGCGATGTTGTCGTAGCCGACCACCGACAGGTCGTCCGGCACGCGAAGGCCGATGTCGGCGGCGACGTCGAGAACCGCCAGCGCCAGCCCGTCGAACAGGCACATCACTGCCGTCGGCCGGTCTGGCGCCGTCAGCAGCGCCCGGATCGCTGCATCCCGTGCGATCATGTCGTGGCGCGGCGATGTGGCGACCGCCAGTCGCGCATCGGTGCCCGCCATCGCCCTGCGCAGGCCCTCGGTTCGATGGGTGCGGAAGGTCATCGGCTCGTCGATCGACACCAGCCCGAACCGACGGTGGCCCAGCCCGTGCAAAAGGCGGAACCCGTCGGCAAAGGCCGCCGCGCCGTCGGTGTCCAGCCAGTCGAAGGGCGCCGGGTCGGCGGCAACACGGCCATGGGTGACGAAGGGGAACCCCACGGACAACAGGTAATCCACCCGCGGATCGTCAGGCGTGGTGCGCCCCAGCACCAGCGCATCGGCGCGGCGCGAAGTGACGATGTTTCGAATGATGCCCAGTTCGGCCGCGCCTTCGGGAACGAAGGCGAGGAACAGATCAACGCCCCCGGTGGACAACCCCTGCCCCAGCCCCTGCACGAACTCGCCCAGATAGCTGTGCTCGCGGCCGTAGCCGGGATCCTGCATGACCAGACCCACGAACCCCGATCCCTTGCCGCTGACCAGCGCCCGCGCCGCGCGGTTGGGCACATAGCCCGCCGCGCGCGCTGCCGCCTCGACCCGTTCGCGGGTTTCCAGCGATATTCTCGGATGACCGGCCAAGGCGCGCGACACGGTCGCGGGCGACACGCCCAGACCGCGCGCAAGCGATTTCAGGGTGCTTCCCCCGTCCATCAGCCAATGATCCTCCCGCTTGCCGTCTGGTGCGGCCGGGCATTTGCCCTGTTGTGCAAACGCTAGCACAAGCTATCCGAGTCGCGCAAGCGTTTGCGCAACACACCCGCGGCGCGCAAAATGCCGAAGGGCTGGGCTCACCCCGCCACCCGGAACGGTCAGGACAATGTCAGGCGGTGCGACCCGGGCGCAGCCCGCCCAAAGCGGGCGGCTTGGGGCCGCCGGTGGCCCAGTCCAGAAGTTCGACCGTGTGCACGACGGGGATGCCTGTGCCCGACCCGATCTGCATCATGCAGCCGATGTTGCCCGCAGCGATCACATCAGGCGCGCGGGCTTCCAGCGTCGCCACCTTGCGCCGCTTGAGTTCGCCCGAGATCTCGGGCTGCATCAAGTTGTAGGTCCCCGCCGACCCACAGCACAGGTGGCTGTCGGCAGGTTCGACCACGGTGAAACCCGCGGATTTGAGCAGGTCCTTGGGTGCGGACTTGATCTTCTGCCCATGCTGCAGCGAACAGGCCGCGTGATAGGCCACCCGCAACGGTTCAGGCGCGCGTCCCCGAGGCGCAAGCTGCACCAGCACCTCGGACACGTCGCGCGCCAGCCCTGCAACGGTGGCGGCATCCTCGGCAAGCCGCGGGTCGGTGCGGAACATGTGGCCGTAATGCTTGACCGTGGTCCCGCAGCCGGACGTGTTGATGACGATGGCGTCCAGCCCGCCCGCCCGGTGTTCCGCCATGAAGGCGCGGATGTTGGCCGCGGCACTGGCGTGGGCCGGGCCCTCCTGCCCCATGTGGTGGGTCAGCGCGCCGCAGCAGCCCATGCCGCGCGGCACCACGACCTCGGCCCCAAGTCGCGTCAAGAGGCGGATCGTGGCATCGTTGATGTCGGTATTCAGCGCCTTCTGCGCGCAGCCGGTCATCAACGCTACCCGCATCCGCCTTGGCGCCTGCGCCGCAAACGTCTGCGGATCGTCGTTGCGGCTGACCGGCGGAATCACATCGGGCGCCATCACGAGCATCGCGCGCAGGCGCGCGTCAGGCACAAGCCGCGCGAAGGGCCGCCCGATCCGCGCCAGAAGCAGCGCTACCCGGAACCGCCCCGGATGCGGGATCACCCGTGCCAGAACCCAGCGCAGGGCACGTTCCACCGGCGGGCGGCGATAGGTCTTTTCGATGTGCGCGCGCGCATGGTCGACAAGGTGCATGTAGTGCACGCCCGACGGGCAGGTGGTCATGCAGGCCAGGCACGACAGGCAGCGGTCGATATGCAGCACCGTGCGCGCATCGGCAGGACGCCCGGATTCAAGCATGTCCTTGATCAGGTAGATGCGCCCGCGCGGGGAATCGAGTTCGTCGCCGAGGATCTGGTAGGTCGGGCAGGTTGCCGTGCACATTCCGCAATGGACACAGGCGCGCAGCACCTCGTTCGATCGCCGGAGCGCGGGGTCCTGCAACTGTTCGGCCGTGAAGTTCGTCTGCATCCCTCGCCCCTTCGGCGCAATCACTGCATCAGGCAGCACAGCCGCCGCTTCGGACATGAGGCACAGGCGCGCATCCCACGCGACCAGCAAACCCATCCGAGGCGCCGGAAATGGTCGATACCGGACCTCATTCACCCGCGCTTCGGGACGCCCATAGATACGTTTGACAGTCGCCCGGTCCTGTGGCAATCGCTGCGGCTGGATTCCAACCCTTCAAGAGGACGGTCATGGCAAACCCGGAATGGGGCACGAAGCGGCTCTGCCCGACCACGGGCCAACGGTTCTACGATCTGGGAAAGACACCGATCGTCAGCCCCTACACGGGCGAAGTGGTCACGCTCGAAACCGGGCCGCGCGGACGAGTGGCGATTCCCGAAAAGGTTCGTGCCGCGCCGCCGGTCGATGACGATCTGGTGGTCGAGGACGATACGATCGAGGATGACTCGGAGGATGTCGAAATCGAGGATGAACTCCTCGACGATGACGACGACGACAGCGTTTCGCTCGACGAAATCGCTGATGTCAGCGGAGACGACGAGGACGTTTGATCGCTGCTTGTCGGCTGGTCGCTGATACGGCCTGGAACGGCCCGGAGTTTTCCACTTGAATCCTTCGGGCCCTTCAAATAACGACACGACGTCGGGCAGTTCCTGCCCGGTTCCCAAGGTTCGGGGTCATAGCTCAGTTGGGAGAGCGCTTGAATGGCATTCAAGAGGTCGGCGGTTCGATCCCGCCTGGCTCCACCAAACCCGGATTGTAAGTATCTAGCATAAAGTGATATTTCCTGACCGCTCGGGGTTCCTCCCATCATTCCTGCCATCACCGCGGATGGCTGCGGCGAATTCGGCGAACGTCTCCGAGCAGAGTTGATCTGAAGCCACGTTGGCCACGCATGTCGAGTGCTGTCGGCAAGGTGCGGTTCATCTGCTTCTCGCCACTTTCGGTCAGCATGGGTTGCGATGGCAGGCGGTTGTGTCCATCTCTCCAAGTGCGTCTGTGCGCCCCAGCTATCTGAACCAGGGGACCCGGAAGGTTTAGGTTGGCAATGGCATGCGTGCGAGCGTGTCCTGTGAGGGTTAGCGTCCGAGGGCCTGGTGTTATTTCGTCACCGCTGGCGGTGTGATCCTGGGTGGCCATTGAGGTGAATGGTCGGACCAGCCCCGCATGACGACCGACCTCGCGCTGCAGGCCCTGCTTGGTGCTGTTTGGCGGCGCAGGCCCAAGACCAAGGTGATGATACATTCCGACCAGGGATCGGGGTTCACCAGCCGCGAGTGGCAGGTGTTCCTCGGCCAGCACAATCTCGAGGCCAGCATGAGCCGCCGCGGCGGCTGCCACGACAACGCAGTGGCAGAAGGCTGCTTCCAGCTCCTGAAGCGGGAGCGCATCCGCCGCCGCACCTACCTGACCTGCGACGCCGCAAGGCAGGACGTGTTCGACTAAATCGAGGTGTTCTACAACCCGAAGCGCAAGCACACGAACAACGGCATGCTGTCGCCCATTGACGTCGAAGTCCGACAGCAGAACCTGAGCGCGCCAGGTGTCTAGAAAACTAGGGGCACCTCAGTCCCGTGTTCGCGCAGAAACCGCGCTGGGATCAGAAGGCAAGCACCCGAACCTGAAGGACAGGCGCGACCTGGGTGAACATCACCCAGAACACGGCGCCGCATAGGACCACGATCGGCACGACGATCTTCGCCGCGGCCAACGGACGCGGTGCCAGTACGGTCATCCCGACGCCCAGCATCAGGACGGTCGACACCACAAGACCGAGCTTGCGCACCATCCAGAAGTAGACAAGCCCCCAGATGACTGCCCCCGCCACAGGCAAAAGCTTCACCGCTTCGGTTCGCGCGTCCTGCGGTCGGCGCAGGCCCGCCCACAGCATCACGAGGGCCGCCGGCAGGATTGACCAGAAGGCAAGCGATGGCACCAGCGCCGGCCCGCCGCCCGGTCCGGACCGCCAGCGCCCGGTCTCGACATGCCAGAGCCCCAGGCAGGCGAAGGCAACCAGCGCCAGTGCGGCCGCCACGAAACGCGGATCGATCGGGTCGCGTGCCATGGTTCAGCCCTTTCGTGTGGCCCAGAAGAACAGCACCACCACCAGTGTGCCGACGACATAGGTCCCCACCGCCAACTGGCTTTGCACCAGATAGGTCCAGTCGTTCTGCCCAAGCAGCAGCGCCTGCCGCAGGGCCCGCTCCAGCCCCGGCCCGAGGATGAAGCCAAGGGCCAGCGCGGGGATGGGGATGCCGAACATCCGCAGAAGCACGCCAAAGACGCCCGCCAGCATCAGCATCCAGACGTCCGTCACCGAGTTCGAGGTTGCATAGGTGCCAAGGATCGCCAGCGCGACCACGGTCGGCAGCACGAAATGCGGCGGGATCATCGCGATGCGCGCATATTGCGGCAAAAGCGCCTTGCTGATCGCGAGGTTGGCCAGCGTGCCGAAGATCAACAGCATGAAGATCGCATAGATCACCGGCATGTTCTGTTCGATCATGTTCGGCCCCGGGCTGATGCCCTGCATGATGAAGGCCGCCCCGATCAGCGCCGCCGACCCGCTGCCTGGAATGCCGAATGAAAAAAGCGGGATCAGGGTCGCGCCTGCGGTGGCGCTGTTGCCGGCTTCAGGCGCGGCGATCCCTTCCATCGAGCCCTTGCCGAAGGCGTCGGGCCGGCTGGAGATGCGTTTCGCGAGACCCCAGCTCAGAAACCCCGCCAGCGTTGCCCCCGCCCCGGGCAGCGCGCCGATGAACGTGCCGGTGGAACTGCCGACCAGCGATGCGCGCCACAGCGAACGGTATTCCGCCCAGCCCAGCCGGTCGGTCCGACGGTCGTATCCGGCCGAGGTGGCCAGCGACGCGATCCGATCTGCCTCGGCCCGCGTGCGTCCCGCCCAGATCCGTGCGATCTGGATGAAGATCTCGGACAGCGCAAAGAGCCCGATCAACAGCGGCACGAGGCCGATACCGCCCGCCAGTTCGGGGATGCCGAAGGTATAGCGCTGCCCGCCGGTAAACGGATCGCGCCCAACCATGGAAATCAGGACCCCGATCGAGGCTGCGGCGAAACCGCGGGCGATGCGGCCCTTGTCCAGTACGGCGATCACGATGATCGACACGAGATACAGGGCGAACAGCTCGCGCGGGCCGAACTTCAGCGCGAAATACGCCAGTGGGGTGGCGATGAAGATCAGCATCATCACCCCGAAGAAGTCGCCGAAAACCGAGGAATAGAGGGCAACGTGCAGCCCTGCGTTGGGACGGCCTGCCTGCTTTGCCGGATAGCCGTCGATGACCGTGGCCGCCGCCCCCGGGGTGCCCGGCACGCCGAACATGATCGCCGAGATCGAGCCGCCGAACAGGCCGCCCTTGTAGATGCCCATGAGCATCCCGATGGCCGAGGCGGTATCCATGGTGAAGACGAAGGGCAGCAGCACTGCCATCGCCATGTCGCCAGAGATGCCCGGCACGGCGCCCACGGTGACACCCAGGAAAACGCCGAAGGCAACCGCGAGCAGCACCTCGGGCTGCATCGCGATGTCGAAAGCCAGAGGAAGGACTTCGGTCAATAGCACCGGCAGGCCCTCATTCGGTGGTCAGGGGCAAACACCAGGACAGCGCTTGAAGGCGCCCGTGCAGGTGGCACGGGCGCCAAGGTCTACCCCGGCGATCCGGGTCGGCAGCGCTATTGCTGCACGCTTGCCAGCGTGTCGCGCACCACCTCGAGGGTCGCATCATAGATCTCCTGCACGCCGTCCGCGCGTGAGATCGGGCGGGCGTCCACCCGGGCCTGCGCGGCCAGTTCCTGCCCACGCTCGCTGGCATAGGCAGCTGCGATCCCTTCGGACAGCATCTCGACGATTTCGTCCGGCACTTCGGCGGTGGCGAAGATCGTGTACCAGACCGGCATCACCACATCGTGGCCGAGTTCGGCCAGGGTGGGCGTGTCGGGCAGGCTGGGCACGCGCTCGGCCGAGGCGACGGCGAGCGGCATCACGTCACCGGCCTCGTAGGCCGAGGCGATGGTGGTGGGCGTGGTCACCGCAACCGGAACGGTGCCGCCAAGAAGGAACTGGAGCGTCTCGCCACCGCCCGAGGTGGGCACCTGGTTAGTGGTAAAGCCCGCCAGTTCCTGCAGACGCAAAAGCGGCAGATGGCTGGAGCTCAGATAGGTGCCATGGGTGATCGGCACGCCGCCCGGGTTGGCCATTGCCGCAGCTATGAAGCCTTCGACATCGTCGAAGGGCGCATCGGACCGGGCGACGAAGGTGGGCGCGATCTCGGTCACCTGCACCAGTGGCACCCAGTCCTCGGGGCCGTAGGGTGTGTCTTCAAGAAGCGGCAGAGTGATCAGCGGGCCATAGTCCGAGATGATCAGCGTGTAGCCATCGCCGCCGTTCTGCAGAACGAAACTCGCAGAATCGAGCCCGCCGGCGCCGGGCATGTTCACCACCTCGACCCGCTGACCGAGATGCTCTTCTCCGACCGCGGCCAGAATGCGCGCGGCGATGTCGATGCCGCCGCCGGCACCATAGGGGGTCACCACGCGGATCGGACCGTCCGAGGGGAAATCGGCCGCCGCTGCACCGGCCACCAGCCCCAGGGCGGCCGCGCATCCAAGAACTCTCGTTTTCATTGCATCTCTCCCTCGATTGTCTTCCGGGTGCGTTGTCGGTTTGCGACTTGTTCGCCCTACGCACACTTGTTCACTATTGGCGCAACCCGGCGCGAGGTCAAGGAAAAGCCCATTGCTGCCGCATCCCGGATGGGCACGCGGCACTCGGTAGATTGCCCCATCACTTCAATGATCTTGGCGGCTTTCGCTCCACCGATGGAGCCGTTCCGGCAGGCGCGCGACTTCTGGACCCGGCCGGGCCTTGTGCCCCGGAAGTATTCGAACGGTGGCAAGCCGGGGCTCTGCCCCCTGAGGACTGGACCGCTTGAAGCTGGAGTTTTCCGCTACATGTCCCTTGAGACCCTCGCACGAGTCACCGAAAATCCAATCGCCAGGCTGCCCGCCGTGCCGACCCGATCAGTTTCGAACCTCTCCGAGGGTCGGCGCTCCTGCACAATCCGGCGGGACACTACCTCGGGCAAGTCCACGCTATGTCGTCGGGGAGCGACAGCATCATCAGAGCTATCACGGTGCAGTCACAATTCCTGACTATCCCTCAAGAACCTTGAAAGCGCGTCAGCGCACCACTATGCATGCCGGACTGACGAGCCATGTGAGTTCCATGACCAAAGCCACGTTCCCGCTCAAGCCATCGTCTCGGATCACCCACCACGGCGCACGTCTGCGCCATGCCCGGCTGATGAAGGGCTTCACGCTGCGCCAGTTGGCCGAGATCGTGGATTGTTCAGAGAGCATGATTTCGAAACTCGAGAACAGCCGCCTGTCGCCGTCCCTGGCCATGTTGCACCGGCTTGCCGATGCTCTGGAGACGACGGTTCCCGATCTCCTGATCCTTGGCAGCAATGCCGACGAGCCGCCAGTTACCGTCTTTCCGCCGGGCCGTTTCGACAGGGTTCCGTCCGAGGAAGACACCGATGGCAAGCTGGTCTGGTTCGACCGGATCCTGCCGTTCGACCGCAACGGCCTGCTGCAGCTGCAGATACTGCACCTGCTGCCGGGGGCCGAACAGCCTCGGTTCCTGCGCCACGAGGGCGAGGAGTTCATCTTCATCCTGGATGGCACGCTGGACGTGATCATCGAGGAAGAGGTCCACGCGGTGCCCGCCGGGGGCGCGATCTACTTCAAGTCGACCCTGGATCACCGGTACGGCAACTCCGGCGATACCGTCGTCCGGGCACTCTGGGTCAACACGCCGCCGACGATGTAGGGGCGGCGGCGTTTTCGACAGGTCCGCGCTTGGCCGCCGTGCGGATCGCCGTCCAGACCGCAAGGGGCGTTGCGGGCATCTCCACATGCTCGACCCCGAGCGGCGCCAGGGCATCGGCCACCGCGGACGCAAGGCAGGGCAGCGCGCCCACGGTCCCGGCCTCGCCCGCGCCCTTGGCGCCGAGGGCATTGGCCGCCGTGGACGTCGGAACGGACAGCACCGAGAACATCGGCAAGTCCGCCGCGCGCGGCATCGTGTAGTCCATGAAGGACCCCGTCAGGGGACTGCCCGACGCAGGGTCTGTCCGGATCGCCTCGGCCAGGGCCTGCCCGATCCCCTGGGCGATTCCGCCATGGATCTGCCCGTGGGCAAGGAGCGGATTGACCACCCTGCCAAGGTCCTCGGCAGCGAGGTAGCGCAGGATCGCTGTTTCGCCGGTCTCGGGGTCGATCTCGACCTCGGCGATGTGGCATCCGTTCGGAAAAGTCGCTGCAGGCGTGGATTGCCAGCGCGAAGCGGTCAGGTGCAGGCCGCGGTCACGGACAAGGTCGAGGGGCGCGATGGTCACGTTGGTCAAGGAGGCGCGGAACAAGCCGTCCTCCAACGCGACGTCCTCGGCAGGGACCCCCAGCACAAGCGCGGCCTCGGTCCGCAGTTGCGCGGCCACATCCTGCGCTGCGGCCAGCAGAGCGCTGCCCGCTGCCGCGACCGAGCGCGACCCGAAGGTGCCGGTGCCGCGGTCGACCGCTCCGGTGTCGCCCGCGATCAGGGTGATCGCGCCGGGGTCCATCCCGAGCGCCGAGGCCGCGATCTGCGCGAAGGTCGTGCGGTGCCCCTGCCCGGCGTCGCCGGTCCCCAGCCGAAGGGTGCAGCCGTGGGGCGTCAGGTCCACCTGCGCGAATTCGGGGGCCGGGGCAGCTGCAGGGCCGCCTGCGATCTCGATCGTGCAGGCCAGCCCGAAGCCCCGCAGCCGCCCCCGCGCCGCCGAACCTGCGCGACGCGCGGCAAATCCGGGCCAGTCCGCGGCGGCAAGCGCGCGGTCCAGAAGTCCGGGAAAATCGCCGCTGTCGTAGGTGAAGCCCAGCGGGGTGGTGTGCGGCAGGTCGACAGGGCGCAGCATGTTCCGCCGCCGCAGGTCGACCCGGTCGAACCCCAGACTGGCAGCGGCGATGTCGATCATCCGTTCGGTGATGTAGGCAGCCTCGGGCCGCCCCGCGCCGCGATAGGCGGCGACGGTCGGGGTGTTCAGGAACACGCCCTCGACGCCCGCATGCATGGCGGGAAAGTGGTAGACCCCGGCAAGCGAGGGCAGGTTGCCATGGGCCGAATGCAGCGTGGCAGGCCCGACATGCGCGCCCATCGCGACCACCGCCTCGACCTTGAGGGCAAGGAAGCGCCCGTCGGCATCCAGCGCCAGTGTGGCATCCACGATCTGTTCGCGCGCCTGCGGGTCGGACAGGAACGCCTCGGACCGGGTGGCGATCCAGCGCACCGGCCGGCCAGTCAGGCGCGCGGCCGCCAGCACCACGGCCAGTTCGGGGGCCGGCGCGTTGCGCATCCCGAAGGACCCGCCGCAGTTTTCGGAGACGACGCGGACCGATCCCGGCGGACGGCCCATCAGCCGCGCCATCCCCTGCGCAAGCCCGTGCGGCGCCTGCGTGCCGGCCCACAAGATGTAGCCCGCCCCGTCCCATTCCCCAATTGCCCCGCGCGGTTCCATCGTCGCGGCCGCCACCCGGCTGATCGTCAGGCGCCGCCGCACGACATGGGCCGCCCCTGCAAGGGCCGCCGCCACCGCCGCGGCATCGCCGATCTCGTGGCGGAAGGCGACATTGTCCGGGCAATCGGCCCAGACCGCGCGCGCCCCGCGCGCACGGGCCAGATCGACCGTGGCCGAGGCAGGCGCGATATCCACCTCGACCGCCTCGGCCGCAAGCTGCGCGGCGGCTTGCGAGGTGGCCACAACGGCAAGAAGGGGTTGCCCGGCATGGTGCACCTCACCTTCGGCCAACGGCGGGAACGGCGGAATGTGCACCCGGCCATCCACCGTCTGCGGCACCCGCGCCGGACCCAGCATCCCGACCCCCAGAGCGCGCAGGTCCGCCGCGTCGATCACCGCCAGCACCCCCGGCATCCCTGCCGCGCGGTCCCGGTCGATCCGCCGGATGCGTCCCGCAGCATGGTCCGACCGCAGGAAGACAAGCGCGGCGCAGCCCTCGGGCGCGGCGTCATCGGTAAACCGACCCCGACCGCGCAGCAGGGCGTCATCCTCGAACCGGGGCAGGAACCGGCCGATCAGCGTCATTCGGCGGCGACTGCGGGGGACAGGGTGCCCAGATGCGCCAGGACCTCGTCCAGGTGCATGACGTCGGCGTATTTGTGGTGCAGGTCGAACAGGTTCATCTTGTGGACAAGCTCGTGCCGGTCATAGGTGCACTCTTCCACAAGGCTGACGTGCAAGCCACTGGAATGGGCGTCGACGCAGCTGGCCCGGACGCAGCCCGATGTGCTTTCGCCGCAGACAATGACGCTTTTCACGCCGAGGATGTTGAGGTGCGAGATCAGCGGCGTGCCCTGGAAGATCGAGGCACGCTGCTTGGGGATCAGGATGTCACCTTCTTGCGGTGCGAAGTCCGGCCAGATCTCGAAGTCCGAGGGATCGCGGCGCACGCCCTTGCGGTGCGTGGCGCCGACGCGGCGGGGCGCCGACTGGGGCCTTGTATCGCCGAAGCAGTAGAAGATCGGGATACCTGCCCCGCGCGCCGCGGCGATCAGCCGTTTCGTTGGCTCGATCGCCCGGTGGGCATAGAGGCCGCAGCTCGACGGATAGCTGTCCTGCAATTCGGCCGGGGGGCGCGACCCGCCCTGGTAGGCGAGGTTGTAGAGGTCGATCAGCAAGAGTGCGGGCGCGGGGCCGACGAAGGTCTCGCGCCGGTAGGGGGCGTAGAGACGGATCAGATCCTCGGGCACGACATCCTTCCAGGCGTGGTCCTCGAAGAGGTCGGGGGTCATGGCGTTCTCCTTCGGTCAGGGGCTGAGGGCAAGGACGGTCTCGGCGGCGAGGCCGGACAGGATCGGCACCGGCAGGCTGGCCAGCATGCGCAGAAGGACGAAGTGCCAGCCCATGATCGGCGCCTCGTAGGCGAGCGTCCGGTGCAACGCAAAGACCGACCAGCCGGCGATCAGGGCCACGATCTGCGGCGTGCCGGCGCCTGCATTGATAAAGACGAGCGCCAGCGGAAACGAGGTCATCGGTCCGCCGGGCATGATCCCGCCGACGACCGAGGCGACGACGATCCCCTGAAGGCCCGAGGCCGGGCCGATCACCGGCGTCAGCGCCTGCAGCGGCAAGGCGTGGATCAGGAAGGCGGTGGCGACCAGCGCGAGCGGCAGGCGGATTATCAGCGCGCGGCCCTGGTCGCGCGCACCGCTGGCCGCCTGTGCCAGCCCGTCCCGCCCCTCGCGTCGCCAGACGACCCAGGCGGCGGCGAGGACCAACGCCCAGATCAGAAGCGTGGCCGCGATCATTCTGCCGCCCCCCGCCGCAGCGCGAGCCGGGGCGAGCGCACGAGCCGGCGTGCCAGAAGGCCCACGAGGATCGGCATCGGCAGGCTGACCAGCACCCGGATCAGGGTCAGGTCCGCCCCCATCAGCGGCAGTTCCCAGACGATGATGCGATTGATCCCGATCAGCGCCCATGCGGCAAGGAAGGCCATCAACGTGCCCGCGTCCGCCCCCGCGATCCAGAGCGCATGGACCAGAGGGAACGAGGTGAAGGGCCCGCCTGGCGTGATGGCGCCGAAGACCGAGGCGAGAATAAGCCCCCGCATCCCCGATCCTGCACCCAGCGTGCGGGCCACTCGGTCGCGCCCCACAAGACGCGACAGCAGGGCGCCCAGCAGCAACCCCGCCACCAGCGGCGGGATCACCAGAAGGATCATACCCGCCGCCTCGCGCAGGGCGGTACCGATCAGCTCGGCCCCGCCGATGCGCCAGCACCCGACCGCCCCGCCAGTGGCGAGGACGGCGAACACCGCCTCGCTGCGGCCGAAGCGCGGGCCGCGGGGGCGCTGCCCGGCTGCGCTCACTCGGCCGCCATCATGCCTGCGCCCGATGGCAGGTCGAACATGCCCTGGCTCAGCGTGGCCAGATGGTCGAGCACCTCGGACGAGTGATAGACGTTGGCGTACTTCGCGTGCATGTCGCACAGGTTGATCGCATGGCTCGCCTGCGACCGGTCAAAGCAGCCGTCCTCGACCACCGTCACCCGGAAGTTCAGCGAGAAGGCGTCAAGCACGGTCGCCCGCACGCAGCCCGATGTCGTGGTGCCGGTAACGATCACGCTGTCGCAGCCCAGCAGTTGCAGGTAGCTGTGCAAGGGCGTGCCGGCAAAGCCCGAGGGCTTCTGCTTCAGGATCACCAGGTCGCGCGGGCCGGGCGCGATGGCGTCGACGATCTCGTTGCCATCGCGGCCGTCGCTGGTGAGGATCGGCTTGCGCTCTTCCTGGCGGCGGCTGTTCTTCCAGGTCCAGGACCCGCTGTCCCAGTTGTCGTGGCGGCGCGTGCCGGTGGTGTAGATCACCGGAATGCCCTTGCCGCGGCAGGTCATGATCAGCTTCTGCAGGACAGGCATAGCTTCCCAGGCATCCTCGCCGCAGGAGGTGCGCCATTTCTGGATCGAGTCGAGGATCGGCTTCGATTCCTCGTCGCAGAAGGCGTAGTTCACGTCGATGATCAGCAGCGCGGGGCGCTTGCCCCATTCGGCCGTAGCGCCAAAGCCCGAGGCTGCGAAAACAGCCTTGTCGCGCTCGGTCAGGTAGGAGTCCCATACGCGTTCGGTGGTCATGTGTCAGATTCCTTCTTCAGGGGTTGCGGCGGGAAATCACAAGGGTCGAAAGGCCCAGCATCAGGGCGAAGAATACCAGCAGGGCTGCGTTGACGAACAACCCCCCGGACTGGCCGATGGCAAAGGCGTCGATCACCACGCCGATCGAAATCGGGCCGATCAGGTAGCCCAGGTCGCCTGCGAAGCGCATGGCGCCCATGGCCGGGCCATGGTGATCAGGCGGCGACAGTTCGATCGAATAGGCCCCCACGGCGGGGCCGCTGACCCCGCTCGCCGCCCCCATCGCGACCATGGCCGCGGTCAGGGTGGCCATGCTGGGCGCAAGGACACACCAGACGAGACAGAACGCGGTGGCCAGAAGCGACGCCACGATCAGCCCCGGCCGCGGGACACGTTCGACCAGCCAGGCCGCCAGCGGCAGCACCGCAAGCGTGGCAAGGGCGGACAGGGTGATGGCAAGGCCGATCTGGTCGGGCCCCGCGCCGAAGCGTTCGTCTGCCATCAGCGGGATCATCTGCCATTGCGCGGCGACACGGGTCATGAAGACCCCGAAGTTGACCATCAGGATGCTGAGGAAGGGCAGCGCGAGGATCAGCGCGAGGGGGACACGGTGGCCCTGTGTCCCCTCGGGACGGGACGGGGCCGGGGCATCGCGGAACATCACCCAGGCGACAAGCGCGGTTGCGGCCCCGATCACCCCGGCGGCCATGAACGGACCCGAAGGCCCGGCCAGCCCGGCGGCCAGCCCGCCTGCCGCCGGACCGAACGCCGCGCCCACCAGCATCGCGCCCTGGAACAGCGACATCATCTTGCCCCGGCTGCGACGGTCGCTGTGCCGGGCCACATAGATGGTGGTCGCGGTCATGTAGAGACCCGAGCCCACCCCCTGGACCGTCCGGCCGAGCAGCAGCAGCCAGTATTCCTCCGCCATGGCGCCAACGGCCGATCCCAGCGCACACAGCAGCGGCCCGCCCCACAACAGCACCCGCAATCCTACCCGGTCGGACAGGATGCCCGCCGGCATGTCGGCCGCCAGCCTTCCAACAGCGAACAGGGTGATCATCAGCCCGATCTGCCATCCCGGAATGCCGAAACCCTGCGCGTAGACCGCCATCACCGGGGTCAACATGCCGAACATCGTCATGTGCGCGGCCACGGTGACCAGGATCACCGGGAACGCGGGGGTGTCGCGGATCACCTCGCGCCAGGTGGCGGGGGTTGCCACGTCAAGTGTCTGCATCGCGGCCATTGCCCTATTCCGCCGGGCCGCGCGCGCCGGTGCCCCAAGTCGCAAGCTTCCAGGACCGGCGCGTCCAGATGGCGAAGCCGACAACCGTGCCCACCAGCAGCATCCCGCCGCCGTAGAAGGCCGCCGTCAGCCCGAACAACCCGCCCGCCGCACCAAACAGCGCGGGCGACAGGATCTGCGAGAATCGGTTGGACAGCAGACGCAGACCCATCAACTTGCCGCGCCGCTCCTCTCCGACGGCATCGACCATGATCATGATGCTGACGGGCAGGTTCACCCCGACTGCGCCCCCCAGAACAATAGCGGTGGCGATCATTGCGGCGGGCTCGGCAACCACCAGCGGGGTCAGCACGACGCAGACGGCCGCGATGGTGCCGGCGGTCGTCAGGATCGGTTCCAGCGGGAAGCGCTTCATCACGATGGTGAGGCCGAAGCGGGCCAGCATCCCGGCCAACCCCTTGATCGACACGATCACTGCGATCAGCATGGTCGCATAGCCGTTCTGCGCGAGATACAGCGGCAGAAAGCTCATGTAGAGCGCCTGAATGAACATCACGAGGAAGGTGGCCGTCAGCCCGAACTGCACCGGCCGCAGCCGCGCGAGGTCGATCCCGCCGCGATAGCTGGACAGAACGCCCGAGGGGCGGAACACGTCGCGCGCGTTGATGCCTTCCTTTGCTTCCGGGCGCGGATAGAGCCGGGCGAACCAGGCGATCGCCAGCATGAAGATCACGGTCGCGACCGTCGAGGCGACAAAGGCCGCGTGGTAGCCTGCGGCCGGAACGGGAAACGCCGAAGCAATGGCGCCACCGATCAGCGGCCCGAGCATCCCGCCGCCCGACATCCACATCGAATACCGCTTGATCGCGTCATTGCGGCGTTCGCGATCCCCATGCGACACCAGAACCTGCAAGGACGAGGCCATGATGATGATGCAGGCCCCAAGCAGCACCTGCGACAGCGCCAGCAGCACCAGCCCCTCGGCAAAGACCATGCACAGAAGACCGCCCAGCAGGAACCATGACCCCCAGAACAGCATCCGCATCGGACCGACCGTGTCGATCAGCTGGCCCACGGGCATGGCAATGAAGATCGGCAGGACCGCCTTCAACGTGATCATCATCCCGATGGTGAAGGTCGAGGCGCCCAGTTCATGGGCGTAGAGGGCGAAAAAGGGCTGTACGAGGCCGGTGATCGTGAAGAACACCCCCCCGCCGACGACCCCGAAGCGCGCGAAGCGGTCAGATTGCATGGTGGCAGGCGGCCTCTCGGGTCTTGCGATGCTTGAACAGCACGGGCTTTTCGGTGCGGCAGATTTCGGTCGCCACGGGACAGCGACTGGCGAATGCGCAGCCCGGCGGCAGGTTCAGCGGGCTGGGCAGGTCGCCCTGCAACAGGCGGATCTCGCGCCGGGCCTCGAGCGCGGGATCGGGGATCGGCACGGCCTGCACCAGCGCGCGCGTGTAGGGGTGCAGCGGGGTGTCGAACACCTCGTCCGCGGGGCCGTATTCCACCACCTCGCCCAGGTACATCACCGCGATCCGGTCGGCGATGTGGCGCACGGTCAGCAGATCGTGGCTGATGAAGACGAAGCTGACGCCAAGGTCACGCTTCAGTTGGGCCAGCAGGTTGATGATCTGTGCCCGCACTGACACATCCAGCGCCGATGTCGGTTCGTCCGCGACCACGACCGAGGGGCTGAGCGCAAGCGCGCGGGCGACAGCGACACGCTGGCGCTGGCCGCCGGACAGCTGGTTTGGGTAACGCACAAGGTGGGCCACCTCCAGCCCGACCTGTTCGACAAGGGTCTCGACCCGGGACGCCCGTTCCGCGCGGGTGCCCCAGCCGCGCACGACAAGCGGTTCCTCGATGATCGCACGGATCGTCATCTTGGGGTTGAAGGACGAGAACGGGTCCTGAAACACCATTTGCGCCATGCCATCGACGAAGATCTCGCCTCCGGTGGCGCGTTCCAGCCCCAGAAGCAGCCGGGCGACGGTACTCTTGCCGCAGCCGGATTCGCCGACGATGCCCAGCGTCTCGCCCTTCAGGACGCGCAGGCTGACCCCGTTCACGGCCTTGACCACCGTCCGGCGCGACGGGCTGAACAGGGATGCAGACTCGAAGTGCTTTACCAGGTTGTTGACCTCGACCACGACGCGGGATTCGACCTGATGGGGCTGCATATTCGGACGCACATCGGCCACCTGCGGCAGTGGCGCCGGGCCAAGACCACCTGCCACCCGGCAGGCCGCGGCGTGACCAGGGCCGACCGGGACCAGCGTGGGAACGTCGCATCGGCAGACGTCCTCGGCGACGGCGCAACGGCTCATGAAGGCGCAGCCGGGGGGGGGCGTGCGCATGTCGGGCGGTGTCCCCGTGATCTGTGGCAGCGCAACAGCCCGAGGCGCGCCGGGGCTGGGGATCGTGCGCAAAAGGCTCTGGGTGTATGGGTGGCTGGGACTGGCGAAGATGTCGCCCACCGGCCCGAATTCGACGATCCGGCCAGCGTACATCACGGCGACCTTGTGGGCGAACCGGGCGACAAGGCCCAGATCGTGCGTGATGAACAGCATCGCCGCGCCGGTTTCGGCTGTCAGTGTCTTCAGCACCTCGACGATCTGTGCCTGAATCGTGACATCCAGCGCGGTGGTCGGTTCGTCGGCAATCACAAGTTGCGGCATGCTCGACAGCGCCATGGCGATCATGACCCGCTGCCGCATGCCGCCCGACATCTCGAACGGATAGGCATCGATCCGTCGCTCGGGTTCCGGGATACCGACCTTGCCGAGCCAGCGGATCGCCTCGGCCCTGGCGGCTTCGCGTGTCAGTCCGAGATTGCGCATGATCGGCGCGATCATCTGGCGCGACACCCGCATGACCGGATCGAGCGAGGCCATTGGATCCTGGAAGACGGTGCCGACCTCGCGTCCGCGAACCGTGTTCAACTGGCGTTCCGACAGGGTGCAAAGATCGCGGCCCGCCAGGAAGACCTGGCCGCCGGTCACGCGCCCCGGGTGGGCCAGCAGCCGCAACAGCGACATGGCCATCGCGCTTTTGCCCGAGCCGCTTTCGCCCACGACAGCGACGCGTTCCCCGGCCGCAACGCTAAAGGACACGCCGTTCACGGCCTGCACCGTGCCCGACCCCGTACGGAATTCCGTATGCAGGTCGCGGACATCCAGAAGTGTGGTTTGCATGGCGGATTGAAAGGTCATCTGCGGCCCCCGTTCAGCGCTGTGACCGGGGGTCGAGCGCCTCGCGCACCCCGTCGGATAGGAAATGCAGGCTGATCGCAATCATCAGGATCACCGCGCCCGGCAGCGTCGAGATCCACCACGCGTTCTCGAGGTAGGTCTGTCCATCGCGGATGATATTCCCAAGTGACGGCGCTGGCGGCATGATCCCCAGCCCGAGGAACGACAGGCTGGCCTCGACCAGGATCGCGTTCGCCGCCGCGATGCTGGCCGCCACCAGCATCGGTGCGATCGAATTCGGCAGGATGTGGCGCGACATCATCCAGCCGGTCGAGGCCCGGACTGTGCGGGCCGCGTCGATGAAGGACCGCGTGCGCAAGGTCAGAACCTGCGACCGCTGCAGCCGGATGAAGCGCGGAACGTCGGCAAGCGCGATGGCAAGGATCACCGGCACAATTCCCGTCCCCACCACCGCAACCAGCCCGATCGCCAGCAGAAGCGACGGAAAGGCCAGGAAGATGTCCACGACGGTCATAACCATCCGGTCGATGACACCGCCGAAGAACCCCGCGATCGTCCCCAGGATCATTCCCATGGTCAGTGCGATGGTCGCGACCGAGAACCCCACGAAAAGCGACACCTTCACGCCTTCAAGCGTGCGCGCCAACACGTCGCGGCCCATCCGGTCGGTTCCGAACGGGTGCGCAAGCGACGGGGCCTGCATCATGGCGCGCAGATTGGTTTCGAGCGGCCCCTGCAACGGCAGGAGCGGTGCCAGCGCCACCAGCGCAAGGATCGCCAGCAGGATCGCCAGCGCGATGCGGGTCTTGCGGTTCGACTGTACCAAGGCGCGCTGCCCCGATGCGACGAACGCCGAAACGCCGCGCAGCGAAGATGCCGGAGGATTCAGGGTTTCGAGGGCCATGGCCACCTCCCGTCAGAATTTCACGCGCGGATCGAGCGCGCGGTAGATGAGGTCGGTGGCGAAGTTGATCGTGACGAACAGCAGCGCGTAGAAGACGATCAGCGTCTGCACCATCTGGTAATCGCGGCTGTTGATGCCGTTGATAAGCAGGTTGCCGATACCCGGGATCGTGAAGATGAACTCGACGATCACAGTGCCGTTCAGCAGGTTTCCGAAGCTCAGCCCGATGACCGTGACGATGGGCAGGGCGGCGTTCTTCAAGGCGTGGCGGAACAGCACGCGGAACTCGGACCAGCCAAGCGCGCGGGCGGTGCGGACGTAGTCCTCGTTCAGGATCTCGAGGACCGAAGTGCGGGTGATCCGCGCCATGGTGGCCACCTGTGTCACCGACAACACAAGGACCGGCAGAGCGATCCGCGACAGGAAGGCGGCGGGGTCGTCGAAGCTGACCGCGCCGCTGGCGGGAAACCACCCCAACGTCAGCGAGAACAGCAGCAGGAACACCAGGGCCGTCCAGAACGACGGCATGAGATCGACCACCATTGCCGATCCGGTGATGAGGTTGTCGAGCCCGGTGCGGCCCTTGTGCGCCATGAAGGCCGCCACCGTGCCCAGCGGAATGGCCACAACGACGGTCAGGATGATGGTCAGGACCGCGATCGACAGGGTGACCGGCAGTGCCCGCAGGATCAGGTCGGCAACCGGCAGGCGCGTGGTGATCGTCGTGCCGAAGTCGAAGGTAACGAGGTTGCCGAGATAGGTGATGTACTGCGCGAAGAGCGGCTCGTTCAGGCCCATCTCCTCGCGCAGGCGTTCCAGCGCTTCGCCCGAAAGGGTGTCGCCGGCCATGGCCGAAGCCGCATCCCCCGGGATGAACCGAAGGGTGAAGAATACCAGCGTCACCACGCCGAGAATGGTGATGGCAAGCTGGGCGGTCTTCTTAAGGCTGTAGTCGAGCATGGCCGACTTCTCCCCGGGTCAGGCGACGGTCAGATCGACTTCGAAGAAGTTGACCTGTCCGAGGTAGTTGGGCTGAACACCCGCCACCGATGCCTTGCCCGGCCAGAACACGTTGCTGGCATAGCTTGGGAGATACGGCAGGTCGGTCATCACGATCTGCTGCACCTTCTCGTACATCCCGAAGGCCTTTCCCGCGTCGGGCTCGGCCCGTGCGGCCTCGATCAGCGCAGTGACCTCGGGGTTGTCGTATCGCGCCCCGTTCAGGCCGCCGGGAACCGTGTTCGACGGATGCAGGTAGCTGAACAGGATCATGTCGGGGTTTACGGCCGGCAACAGGCGGGTTGCCATCTGGAACTCCCCCGCGTTCCGGCGCTGGTTGAAGGTGGGCGTATCCACAAGTTCCATCTGCATGTCGACGCCGACCTGCGCGAGGAAATCGATCTCGAACTGCTGGATCTCGGTGACACCCTGGGCTGAGGTGCCGAGGTGCTTGAACGACAGTCCCCAGCCATATCCCGCGTCGGCGAGAAGGGCCTTGGCCTTGTCAGGGTCATAGGCGTACTTCGGCGTGTTGTCCGAGTAGACGTTCATCCAGGGCAGAAGGATCGAATAGGCGGCCTGCGTCAGGCTGGGCGAGATCGCGTTGCAGATGGTGTCGTAGTCGATGGCATAGGCGATCGCCTGGCGGACCCGAACATCGGCAAAAGGCGCATATTCGGGGTTCAACACCTTCAGCGCGACCGCATAGTTCTGCACGCTGTTCATCACGAAGCCTTCGGCCTTCAAGGTCTGGAGGTTCTCCTCGCGGTTCGACCGCATCACCAGATCGACCTCGCCGTTGCGCAGGGCGATGGTCGCGGTCTGCTCGTCCTTGATGATGTTGAAGACGATGGTCTCGATCGGCGCGGGGCCGCGGTAGTAGTCCTCGTGCCGCTTGAGCACGATGCGCGAGTTGACGTCGATTTCGGCCAGATAGTACGGCCCGGTCCCGAGCGGCTTCCAGCGGACCTGATCCCCGGCCTCCTCGATCGCCCTTCGGCTGACGATCTGGCCCTGGTGATAATTCGCCACGGTATGCAGGAAGTTGCCATTCGGCGCCGAAAGCTCGATGACCAGCGTGTAGGGATCGGGCGCTTCCATCTTCGCGATCCCGGCCAGTTCGGACGCATAGGGCGATGCGGTCGCGGGGTCGAGGATGCGGTTGTAGCTGTAGATCACGTCCTCGGCGGTGAAGTCGCCATAGCCGTTCTGGAACTTCACGCCTTCGCGCAGCCGGAATGTCCATGTCTTGTTGTCCGACGTCTCCCACGATGTGGCGAGATCCGGCCCGATTTCGCCCGATTGGCTGTCGTAAGTCGTCAGGCCCGAGAAGATGTTGAACGCGATATTCTCGTTCTCGATCCGGAAGATGTTCGCCGGATCGAACCCCGCGGGGTCGTCGTAGAATCGAACGGTGAGAAGCTTGCCGTCGCTTGCCCGCGCCATCTGGGGCACAAGGGCAGTTGCGGCAAGCAAGGCATTGAAATGGCGTCTGTTCAGCAGGGGCATGTCGCGACTCCTGGGTGGCAGTGGGATCGGACCGGAGCCAACGACGGCTCCGGTGTTCGCATTGGGGGCGGGGTCAGCCGGCCTTGCGCAGCGGCGCGGCTGCGGTGGCGCCAGTCACCTCGCGCAGGTAGGTCTTCGCCATTTCCAGGTCGACGACATCGGCGTACTTCTGGTGCATGTCGTAGAGGTTCATGAAGTGCGATGCCTCGGTGCGGTCGAACACGCACTCGGACACCACCCCCATGCGGAAGCGGTGCGTTGCTCCGTCGACGACCGACGCGCGAACGCAGCCCGACGTGGTCTCGCCACAGACGATCAGGGTGTCGACCCCGAGCGAGGTGAGGTGGAACGCCAGCGGTGTGCCCTGAAAGCCCGATGGTGCTGTCTTCTCGATCACCACTTCGCCGTCGATCGGGGCCACCTCGGACACGATCTCCATGCCCTTGGCCTGCATCTCAGGCGAAAGCTTGGACGGCCCACGATGCCGGTGGACCCAGGGCTTGATTCCGGTCTTCATTCCCTTGACGTGGACGACCGGGACGCCGCAGGCGCGCGCGACCGCCAGTAGTTCGGCGATCTTGTCGACGGCAGCCCAGCCTTCCAATCCGGTCGAAGACGACCAGGTCTTCATTGATTCGAAGATCGGCTCGCGCTTCAGCCCAAGCACGCTGTAATAGATGTCGATCAACAAGAGCGCGGGCTTCTTGCCGAAGCCGAACAGATCCTTCTTGCCCCACTGCTCGTCATGCAGGCGGTCGCGTTCGCTGAGGTAGGGTTCCCATCCGTATTCCGTCATCATCGTGCAGCTCCATCCTTGTCGGTTCTGGTTCTGGTTCTGGGTCGACAGTGTGCCGGGGTTCGTCTGGTGTCTCGCAAGCGAAATGCACCCGTGGCCTTCCGCTCTGCTCCAATGCCAACGCCGCATTGACGGAAAATCAAGCGACTTGATCAGAAGTCGAGGCAGTTTCTTAAGCTGCCTAAATTTTTGTCGCTGCCAGGCACCGATTGATGCTGGGCGCGCCGTATGTCGAGGGCGACGGCAAAAAGGAGTGCTCTTTGGCACATCTGTCAGAGCGGATGGCGATCCGGCGCCATTCCTTCAGTCGACCGAACCTGATCTCGATCCTGCCGTGGCGCCTGAAGTGGCGGACAGTCTTCCCGCAAGACTGGCTCGCCCACGGCAAGACGAAGGTCAATTCCCGTCACAACCGGGCCGAGCAGAGGATACCCCGCATCCCCGGCAAGGGCGCCCCCGCGAAGTCGCTCCGATAAGCCCGGAACCGCTGGCCCTTCTCCTGCCGGTTGCTGGAAGGTCGCCGCGGCGCAATCGACAACAATGCAGCCGAACGCGTCGCCGAGAGGGTACACCCACCCGCCCGATTGCTGCATCGCCCACCGGCGCCTTCAGCCACCGGACTGACGGCGCCGCTGCGCCGCCTCGGCCGTCAATGCGGCGAGCCGGAAGAACCCGTGCACCATCTTCGAGAAGGGCATCAGCAGGAACAGCGCCAGCACCGTCGCCAGGTGCACGGCCAGAAGCGGTCTGACCAGGTCCGTGCCGGTCGCGGCATAGAGCATCAGCCCGCTCAGCGCGGTGGAGCCCAGCAGGATCACGAACGCCATCTCACCACCCCAGGCCCGTTCGGTGCCCAGGGACCGATCGGCCCGGAGCTTCAGCAAGATCAACCCGAGCGCGCCGACCACCATCAGCACCCCGCCCGGCACGCCGAGCAGTTTCGGCGGCGTCCACCAGGGATAGGGGGCGGGCCAGCCCTGGCCGTAGTGCATCACCGTGCCGGCAGAGGTGGCGGCGAAGCACATCAGGAACCCCCACATCACCGCCTGATGGGCGTGGCGGCGGCGGTTCGAGAACCGGTCGCCCGATTCGAAGTTGCAGCCCTGGCCCTGTCCGCCGTCGAGGTTCTTCATCCGCCCGGCCGAAACCAGCGCCTCGCGGAGGTCGGAAAGACAGAGGTTGCCGCCGCCCGTCGCGCGCCAGTAGTCGCGCAAGCCCACGGCGATCAGCACCAGCGGCGCCACGAAGGCCGGGGCGAAGATCGCCACCATGGCGTCGTGGGCGAGCTCTGCATAGAACCCGGCGCCGTCCTCGGGCCGCAGTGCCGCGAGCGCCCAGAAGACCGCCGACAGCGCCAGGACGGTCAGCCCGGCGATCGCCGTGCCGTGGGTCTGGAACAGGCGCGACAGGCGCGCGGGGCGGATATGGCGTTGCCAGCTGTCGATGCGCACTTCTGCCAGGGCAGCCGGCAGGTTCAGGGCGAAGTCGTGCGGTGGGGTATACTGGCAGGCATACCAGCAGCCGCGGCAGTTGTGGCAGAGGTTGGCGAGGTGGGTGATGTCGCCGGCGGCGAATTCGGTGACCCGCGTCATCGCGGGAAACACGCTGCAGTAGCCTTCGCAGTAGCGGCAGGCATTGCAGATCTCGATCTGGCGCCTTGCCTCGGAAATGGGGGCCTCGTCGATCAGGGAGTTATCCAAGGACATGCTGTGCGGCCCCCTCGCCCGCGATCCGGCCGAAGACGGTGCCGATGGTCATGCCGAAACCGGCCAGATAGCCCTGCCCGAGGATCGAGCCGGCCATGATCTCGCCCGCCGCCCAGAGATTGCGAATGGGGCCTCCGGCAGTCTGTACCTGCGCGCCTGCGTCGACCTGCAGCCCGAGGTAGGTGAAGGTCACGCCGGGGCGAAGCTGGTAGGCCGCGAAGGGTGCGGTGTCGATCGGCCGGGCCCAGTTGGTCTTCGGCAGATTGAGCCCGTGGGTAGCAAGTCCGTCCTTCTCGGTCGGCGTGAAAGGACCGGGACGGCAGGCGGCGTTGAAACCCGCGATTGTCCGGCCCACTGCCCCGTGGTCGAGCCCCAGTTTCGCCGCGAGCTCGGGAATCGTGGCGGCGGTGACCGGCGGGAAGACCGAGGGCATGAACAGCCCCTTCGCCTTCGCGTCGATGATCGCGTAGGCGACCTGGTCGGGCTGGGCGGCCACCAACCGCCCCCAGATCGCGTAGCGCTTGGGCCAGACATCCTCGCCCTCGTCGTGGAAACGGTCGCCATCGCGGTTCACGACGACCGAGAAGGGCACGCAGTCCAGCCGCGTGACGATCCCGCCGTCGAACTTCGGCGCGCGGCCGTCGATGGCCACCGCATGGCACTGGGTCGGGTCGCCCACGGTTTCGGCGCCCTGGTCAATCATGTCGCGCAGCACCACGCCGCGATTGTAGGGCGTGCCGCGGATCAGGAAGTTCCGCGCCGCCGGCCCCCAGGCGCGGGCGAGCCAGTCCAGATCGGCCTGGAACCCGCCCGAGGCCAGTACCACCGCCCTGGGCGCGACGCGCACGGCCTGCCCGTCGATCCGCGCGTCCAGATGGGCGATCCGGTCGCCGTCGCGGTGGACATGGGTCACTTCGGCGTCATAGGCGACCTGCACGCCCAGGTCTTCGGCAGTGTTGTAATAGGCGTTCACCAGCGCCTTGCCGCCGCCGAGGAAGAAGGCGTTGGTGCGCGACAGCGACAGGGTGCCCGACAGCGAGGGCTGGAAGCGGACGCCCTGCGCCTCCATCCAGGGCAGGCAGGCCTCGGACGCGCGGATTGTCAGGCGCGCCAGTGCCTCGTCGGTCTGCCCCTTGGTGACGGCGATCAGATCGTCGAAATACTCGTCCTCGCCGTATGTGCCGGTCAGCACGGACAGCGGGCCGCCATGCATGCAACGGAAGTTGCGGGTGTGGCGCGAGTTGCCGCCGCGATAGGGCCGAGGCGCGGATTCCAGGATCAGGACACGCGCGCCCTGCCGCGCCGCCGTGATCGCGGCACAGAGCGCGGCATTACCGCCGCCGACCACGGCCACATCGGGCGACGCGGTCATGCGTCGGCCTCGGCCGCGCGGTTGCGCAGGTCGCGCAGGCGCATCTTCAGGGCGGCCTCGATATGGGCGCGCATCGCTGCCTCGGCCCGTGGCCCGTCGCGCCCCGCAAGCGCGGTCAGGATCGCGGCGTGCTCGGCCACGACCTCGGCCGCGCGGGCCGGATCGGTCAGGGTGGTGGGGCCGAGGATCAAGAGCGTCTTCTGGATCGCCGCCATGGACCGGCCGAGAAAGCGGTTGCGCGCGGCCTGCCGAAGCGCGTGGTGGAACTGCCGGTTCAGGTCGCGGGCGGCCACCGGCGTCGGCGCCGCCGACATCGCCTCGTTCAATGCGGCAAGTTCCTCGATCTCGACCATCGAGGCGCCCCGGGCCGCCAGCCGCGCCGCAGTCCCTTCAAGAACCGCGCGCATCTCGTAGAGCTCGACCACCTCGCCATGGCCCAGTCGGCGGACGGTGGCGCCCTGGCGCGGCTGATGGATCACCAGATCGTCGGCTTCCAGCATCCGGATCGCCTCGCGCACCGGGGTCCGGCTGATGCCCAGCCGCTCGGCGAGGTCGGTCTCGCGCAGGCGCGCGCCAGGGGGCAGGTCGCCGCGCCGGATCTCGTCGAGGAGACGGCGGTAGGCCGCCGCGCCCTGGGGTTCTTCTGCCTCGTCGGTCATGCCGTCCCGTCCCAGGCGCGTCCCTCCCAGACTCGGCGAGGCACCATCACCTCGCCCCGTGCGAGCAGCCGCGCGGTGCGCACGAGGCCCGCCGAGCGCAGGCAGAAGCCTTGCGGCCCGGTTTCGGCATCGACCGTCACCTCGATCTGGCCCATGGGGTGTTCGATGCGCACCCGTGCGGGGTTGCCGGGCGGCGGGGCGGCGAGGCCCGCAGCGATAGAGCCCGGCGTCAGGACGCAGGAGGCCAGGCATTGCGCCCCCGTCACCGCCATCGACGGATGACAGGCCCAGGGCATGAAGTAGCGCGCCGTCACCGCGCCGCCGGCCCGCGGCGCGGCGAGGACGGCGAACTTGGGCGTGACGGACTGCGCCACATCGCCCAGTCCCATCGCATGGCCCGCCTGCAGGCGAATCGCCTCGATCCGCGCCATGAGCGGCTTGTTCTCGTCAAGCGCCTGCGCCGTCTCGGTGCCTGCCAGCCCCAGGTCGGCGGCGCGGGCGATGACGATGGGCATGGCCACGTCCATGCAGGTCACCTCGACCCCGTCGAAGCGGTCAGTCAGGTTGCCGGTGGGCAGGAAGGCCCCGGTCACGCCGCCGACCACGTCCATGAAGTTCAGCATCACCGGCGCGGCGGTGCCCGGCACCCCGTCGATGGCGGTATCGCCGTCATAGTCCACGCAGCCCCCAGGCGTCTGGACAAGGGCCTCGACCCTGGCTCTGGTGTTGACGGCATGGATGCGGACGCGGGTGGTGTCGTCCTGCGGGGCGACCAGGCCCATCTCCAGCGCGGCAGGGCCGACGCCGGCCAGGATGTTGCCGCAGGTGGGCCGGAAGTCGACGAGCCCGCCCTCGACCGAGACCTGGGCGAAGAAATAGTCCACGTCGCAGCCCTCGGCCTGCGAGCGCGACAGCATGGCGACCTTGGTGGTGACTGCGTCGCCCCCGCCGATCCCGTCGATGTTCAGCCGGTGGCCCGAGCCCAGCGCCGCGACCAGGACACGCGCCAGCACCTCGCGGTCATCCGGCAGGTCGCCGCGGTTGAAGTAGGGACCGCGCGAGGTCCCGCCGCGCAGGAACAGGAAGGGGATCGCCGTCTGGGGCATGGCGTGGCTCCGTTTCGGGGTTGCGATATGTATCCACTCGTATACACACGGATGCAACAGCTTTCTGCGAGTCCCGCCGATGCTTGCCCGGATCCTCGACACCGCCATGCTGACGACGCTGGCCATTGCCCTGGCAGGGGCGGGGGCCTTCTGGCTGGCCGGGCTGCCGCTGCCGTTCCTGTTCGGGCCGATGGCGGCCGGCCTGGCCGCCGCGCTGGCGGGCGTGCGGCTGCGCGGCACCGGACAGGTGGGGGTGGGGATGCGGACGATCCTGGGCCTGGCAGTCGGGGCCGCGATCACCCCGGCGCTTCTGGCGCAACTGCCGGTGATGGCGCTGACGCTGGTGCTGGTGCCGGCCTATGTCGCGCTGATCGGGCTGATCGGGGTGCCATACTTTCGCCGGCTCTGGGGTTTCGACCGGGTGACGAGCTATTACGCCGCGATGCCGGGCGGATTGCAGGACATGGTGATCTTCGGCATCGAGGCCGGTGGCGACGGACGGGCCCTGTCGCTGATCCACGCCACCCGCGTCCTGATCATCGTGACCCTGGCGCCGGTCCTGCTGGTCGCGACCCAGGGCATCACGCTGGACGCGCCCATCGGTGCCCCGGCCCGCGACCTGCCGCCGGTCGAGATGCTGATCCTCGTGGTCGCGGCACTTGTCGGCTGGAAGGGGGGCGAGCGCATCGGGCTGTTCGGCGCCTCGATCCTCGGGCCGATGATCGTGGCCGCCGCGCTGTCGCTGACCGACATCCTGCACACCCGGCCCCCGGCCGAAGCGATCAACACCGCCCAGGTCTTCATCGGCATGTCGATCGGCGTCTACTTCAGCGGCATCACCTGGCGCGAACTTGGCCGCGACGTGGCCGCCGGGGCGGTGTTCGCGGTGATCCTTGCAGCGCTGGCGGCGGGATTCATGGCCCTGGCCATGACCTGGGGCGACGCGCCGGGGGTCGAGACGTTCCTGGCCTTCGCACCGGGCGGGCAGGCGGAAATGGCGGTGCTGGCCATCGTCATCGGGGCGGACCTGGGCTTTGTCGTGCTGCACCATGTGGCCCGGATCGTCCTGGTGATCACCGGCGCGCCCATCGTCGCGCACCTGGCCTTGCGGAGGACAGAATGAGGATCGCGGTTCTGGACGACTACGCGCGGGCGGCGCTGCGGCTGGCGGACTGGTCCGGGCTGGGCGAGGTCACGGTGTTTTCCGACACCCTGGCCGACGAGGACGCGCTGGCCGCCCGGCTGGCGCCCTTCGACGTGGTCTGCCTGATGCGCGAGCGCACGCCGATGCCCGCCCGCCTGATCGCGCGCCTGCCGGACTTGCGGCTGATCGTGACAACCGGCCCGCGCAACGCCGCCATCGACAGCGCGGCGGCGGCAGCGCGGGGGATGACGGTCTGCGGTACGCCGTCGCGCAAGACCACCACGGCGGAACTGACGCTGCTGCTGATCCTGGCGCTGAACCGGCGGCTGATCCCCGAAGTGACAAGCCTGCGCGCGGGGGGCTGGCAGGCCGGGCTGGGGCGGGATCTGCACGGGCTGCGGCTGGGTCTGGTCGGGCTCGGCCAGATCGGGGGGCAGGTCGCGGCGCTGGGCCGGGCACTGGGGATGGAGGTCGCCGCCTGGTCGCCGAACCTGACGGCAGGGCGCGCGGCCGAGGTCGGCGCAGACCTCGCGCCGTCGCTGACCGGGCTGATGGCGGCGGCGGATGTCGTGTCGGTTCACATGGTGCTGTCGGACCGGACGCGCGGCCTGATCGGCGCGACCGCGTTTGCGGCGATGAAACCCGGCGCGGTGTTCGTCAATACCTCGCGCGCGGGGCTGATCGACACCTCGGCACTGCTGTCGGCCCTGCGCGCCGGGCGGCCCTGGGCGGCGGCGCTGGATGTCTTCGACACCGAGCCGCTGCCCGCGGACGATCCGCTGAACGATTCCGCGCTGCAGGATGCGGGCCGACTGCTGCTGACCCCGCACCTCGGCTACGCGACCGAGGCGACCTTTGCGCTCTTCTACCGCGAGACGGTGGCCGCGATCCGCGCCTGGCAGGCGGGCCGCCCGATCCGGGTGATCGCCGCTCCCGCCTGACGGCCGCTCGGGGGGCACCTCAGGCCGCGCTGCGCTCCATGGGCAGGGTCAGGTCCATCCGGCAGCCGGACGTGGTATTCTCGGCGATCTGCAGGTCTCCACCGGCAGCCCGCGCCACGGCCCGGGCGATGGGCAACCCGAGACCGCAGCCCTGCCCGCCATCGTCGGCCAGTCGCACGAAGCGCTCGAACACCGCCGCGCGGCGGTCGGGCGGGATGCCGGGGCCGTCGTCGGCGACGCTCAGCCGCGCCACCGGGCCCCGGGCCGTCAGCGTCACCACGATCTGCCCACCGGGCCGGGCGCCATAGGTCAGGGCATTGTCGATGAGGTTGTCCACCGCTTCGGCCACCAGCAACGGATCGGCCCGCACCGGCAGCGGACTGTCCGGGGCATCCAGCGCCAGTTCGACATCCGCGGCCACAGCACGCGGCCCATGGCGGCGCGCGACCTCGACGGCAATGGCGTGCAGGTCGGCGGGGCTTGCACCGGAATCGGGGCGGGTATGGGTGGCGATGTCATGGCGCAGCAGCTGCCGGGTGATCCGCGACAGGCGCGCGGCGGCGTCCGACAGATCGGCCAGCCGTGCCGCGCGGGCGGCGGGATCGGGGGTGGACAGCGCCGCCTCTGCCTGGGCCTGGATCGCCGCCACGGGGTTGCGCAACTGGTGCGCGGCATTGGCGATGAAGGCGTCGCGGCGGTCGAGCTCTGCCGTCAGCCGCGCGAACAGGGCGTTGATCGTGGCGACCAGCGCCTGCGCCTCGGCGGGCACGGCGCGGCGGATCGGCTGCAGGTCCTGTTCGGAACGGCGCGCCACGGCGTCGCGCAACTCGGTCAGCGGGCGCAGGCCCAGCGCGATCCCGGTCCAGACCAGCGCCGCCGCAGCGGACAGAAGCCCCCCCAGGATCATCGCCGTCTCGGTCAGCAACTGCAGTCCGACCGCTTCGCGCCGGCCGAGCGTCTGCCACACCGTCACCGTGGTCCAGCCGTCGATGTCGGGGTCGGCGATGAACTCGCGCATGCTGACCGCGCGCACCGGGCGACCGTCATAGGTAGCGTCGTGGAACACCGGACTTCCGCCCGGCAGGTCGAGCCCGGTGGGCAGGGGCGGCGCGTCGGAGTGCCCGGTGATCACCCGTCCGTTGGCCGCGCGCACATGGTAGAAGATCGGGTCGCCCAGCGCGCCGATCAGGCTGTCCATCAGCGCGTCGGCCAGGACATCGCCCTGCGTCAGCACGACTTCGCGCGCCACGGCATGGGCTACCACCGTCAGCGTGTCGTCGTGCAGCCGGTGCGACAGGTCGAGCGCCAGCCGGTAGCGCACGGTCCCCGCCGCCAGCGCGATCAGCACGAGCGGACCCATGATCATCAGGAACAGCCGTCGGCGCAGGTTGGGTGCCGGGGCAGGCAATGACGTCATCCCGAGACCCGCATCAGATAGCCCAGCCCGCGCAGTGTCCGGATCTCGACCCCGGTGCCCGACAGCTTCTTGCGCAGCCGCGACACCTGCAGTTCCACCGCGTTCTCTTCGACATCTGCCCCGGTTCCATACAGCCGGGCGCTGAGTGTCTCCTTTCCCACGACCTGCCCGGCCCGGTCGAGCAGCGCCTCGAACAGGGCCAGTTCGCGCCGTCCGAGTGCAATCTCGCCTTCGGGGCCGGTCAGAATGCGACCGGTTCGGTCGAAGACGAGCGCGCCGAAACTCTCCGCCGCCGGGCGCATCTGGCCGCTGCGGCGGCCCAGCGCGCGGACCCGGGCCAGCAGTTCGTCCATTTCGAAGGGCTTGGTCAGGTAGTCGTCGGCCCCCGCATCCAGCCCCGCCACCCGGTCGCCCGGTCCGTCGCGCGCAGTCAGCGCCAGGACCGGCAGCGTGGCCCCGGCCGCGCGCAACTCGCGCAGGATCTCGATCCCGTCGCGACCGGGCAGGTTCAGATCGAGGATCGCGAGATCGGGCGGATCGGCGCGCAGCCATTCCGCCGCGTCGCTGCCCCCATCGAGCCAGTCCACGCCATGCCCCTGATCGCCGAGGGTCTGCACCAGCGCCCGCGCCAGGATGGCGTTGTCCTCGATCACGACGATGCGCAAGCACGTTCCCCCAGGTCGGCGTCGCCGGATGACAGCTTACGGACAGGTTCGCGGGATAGAAAGCGGTGATCCGGTCCGACCAGAGCCAAGAGGCCGGGGACTGAACGACAGGGAGGACGACATGACCGACACAACCCTCACCCGCCGCGGGGCGATGGCGCTTGGCGCCGGGGCCGCGGGCGCACTGCTGGTTCCGGCCACGGCCCGGGCGCAGACCGATTTCTCGGGGCGGACCATCGAATGGATCATCCCCTTCGCCACAGGCGGCGGATCGGACACCTGGGCGCGGTTCAACGCGCCGTTCCTGTCGCGCCACCTGCCGGGCAATCCGACGGTCGTGGTGGTGAACGAGCCGGGCGGCGGATCGACCCGGGGCACCAACCTGTTCGCGCAGCGCGCCCGACCCGACGGTCTGACGATCCTGGGCACCTCGGGGTCTACCCAGTTCCCTTATCTCCTCGGCGATCCGCGCGTGCGCTACGAATACCAGGACTGGTCGGTGGTGATGGTCGGGCCGACCGGCGGGGTCGCCTATTGCTCGCCCTCGACCGGGGTCTCGTCGGCGGACGAGATGGCGAACCTGCGCGGCCAGCGGCTGGTCTATGCCAGCCAGGGGGCGACCTCGCTCGATCTGGTGCCGATGCTCGCGTTCCGGCTCCTTGGCTTTGACGTGCAGTATGTCTTCGGCTTCCAGGGCCGCGGCGACGGGCGCCTGGCCTTCGAGCGGGGCGAGGTCAACATCGATTACCAGACCTCGTCGGCCTACATCCGCAACGTGACGCCGCTGGTCGAACAGGGAACGGCGGTGCCGCTGATGTCCTGGGGGGTGCTGGATGCCGAGGGCACGCCAATGCGCGACCCGACCTTCCCCGATCTGCCGATCGTCGAGGAAATCTACGAGATGATCAACGGCGCGCCCCCGTCCGGCCCGCTGTATGACGCGTTCAAGGCCTTCAACGTCGCGGGCTTTGCGGCGCAGAAGATGGTCTGTCTGCCGCGTGGCACCTCCGAGGACATCGTCGAGACCTACCGCGCAGCCTGGCGGGCGGTATTCCAGGACCCGGAATACCTGGCCACCTACGAGGAGGCCCTCGGTAGCTACGAACAGGTGACCGACGAGGCCGCCGAGGCGCTGTTCCGCGCGGGCACCACCATCGACCCCGAGGTGCGGGCGATGGTCGTGAGCATGCTGTCGGACGAATACAACGTCAGCCTCGGCGACTAGGCCCGGCGGCCCGACCGGCCCGGGGGCGGCGCGCCGCCCCACCGTGGCCCCGTCCCGGTCTGCGCCCGCAGGCCGGGATCAGTTCCCTGCCCGGCGGAGGAGCCGCGATGATCGATGTGCTGTTCTCGGCGCTCGCCGATGTCCTGACCTTCCAGCACCTGGGCTACATGATGATCGGGGTCGTTGTCGGCCTGATGATCGGTGTGTTCCCGGGGCTGGGCGGGATCGCCGGTCTGTCGCTGATGATGCCGTTCCTCTACGGGATGGACACGACATCGGCCCTGGCGATGCTGGTCGGGCTGGTGGCGGTGATCCCCACGTCCGACACCTTTGCCAGCGTGTTGATGGGGATACCCGGATCGTCAGCCAGCCAGGCGACGGTGCTGGACGGGTTTCCGCTGGCGAAACAGGGTCAGGCCGCCCGCGCCCTGTCGGCAGCGTTCTTCGCCTCGCTCGTCGGCGGGCTGATTGGCGCGGTGATCCTGACCGGCTTCGTGCTGATCGCGCGGCCGCTGATCCTGGCGTTCAGTTCGGCGGAACTGTTCATGCTGTCGGTCTTCGGCCTGTCCATGGTGGGGGTGCTTGCGGGCAAGTCGCTGGTCAAGGGGATCGCCGCCTGCGGGCTCGGCCTTGTCATCGGGTCGATCGGCGGAGCGCCCGCGACGGGCGAGTTCCGCATGGTCTTCGGGGTCGATTATCTCTATGACGGCATTCCCCTTGTGGTGGTCGGGCTGGGGCTGTTTGCCGTGCCCGAGATCGTGGACCTGTTGCGCCGCGACCAGGCCATCGCGGGGACGCGCGGACTGGGCGCGGGCTGGTTTCAGGGCATCCGGGACGTGGCCGCCAACTGGTGGCTGACGCTGCGCTGTTCGGGGATCGGGGCGCTGATCGGGGCGATCCCGGGGCTGGGCGGCACGGTGGTCGACTGGATCGCCTACGGCCACGCCGTCCAGACGGTGAAGAACGATCCGCAGTTCGGCAAGGGCGACATCCGCGGCGTGATCGCGCCGGAATCGGCCAACAACGCAAAGGAGGGCGGCGGGCTGTTGCCGACCCTTCTGTTCGGGATCCCGGGGGGCGGCGCCATGGCGGTGTTCCTGGGCGGAATGGTCCTGCTCGGCATCCAGCCGGGGCCCTCGATGGTGGGCGCGAACCTCGATGTTACCTACAAGATCGTCTGGTCGCTGGCGCTGGCCAACGTGCTGGGCGCGGGGCTGTGCATCATCCTGGCCGTCCCGATCTCGCGCCTGACGCTGATCCCGTTCAAGCTGCTCGCGCCCTTCATGATCGTCGTCGTCTGCTTCGCGGCCTTCCAGGCCACGCGCACGCTGGACGACCTGATCGCGCTTCTGGCACTGGGGGTCCTTGGCATCTACATGCGGCGCTTCGGCTGGCCGCGCCCGGCGCTTCTGATCGGCTTCGTGCTGGCGACCCAGGCCGAGACCTACCTCTACCAGGCCGTCCAGTTCTACGGCTGGGAATTCCTGACCCGGACCGGCGTCATGATCATCATCGGGCTGACCGCGGGCTCGATCTGGCTGGGTCTGCGCGCCCGCGTCACCGAGACCGCGCCCGAGGACGAACCGGCCGAGGTCCTGCATCGCGTCACCGGGGTCGGCGGCAACGTCGCCGACCGCTGGCCCCAGCTTCTGTTCGCGGCCGTCGCGCTGGTCGTCTTTGCCGTGGCGATCCACGATGCGCTGGGACAGTCCTTCCTCGGGCAGGTCTTCCCGCTGATCATGGCCTCGGCCGGTGCCCTGTTCACGGTGACCCTGATCCTGTTCCTGGTGCTCGCTCCGCAGGGCCATGCGACTGCGGTGGACCTGGAAAGCGGGCGGCCGGGCGCAGCGCAGGCCGGGCTCCGGTCGGTGCCGAGCAGCCTGGCCTGGGTGGCCGGGCTGGTGGCGCTGACCGCGCTGGTGGGGTTTTTCGCGGCGCTGGTGGTGTTCTTTGTCGCCTTCCTGAAGCTGCGGGCGCAGGCAACCTGGGCAATGACGGCGCTGCTGACCGCAGGCTGCGCCGGCTTCATCCTGACACTGGCCAATGCGCTGAACCTGCGCTTTCCCGGGGGCTGGTTGCAGGACCTGTATCGTCTGCCCTGGCCGTTCAGTTGAGGCCACCAGCGACGAAACCTGCGCAGCAGCCCTGGTCGAGCCGCTTGGTGAACAGGCAGAACCCGTTTCCGTCCCGGAAGAGGATCTTCAGCATCCACGCCCTCTTGCCGCGGAAGGCAAACAGATGGCCCAAGAACGGCTCCTGCTTCAGCGCCTCCCGGAGCAGCATGACGAGCCCGTCGAGGCCCTTGCGCAACTATGGACGCCACCCGGATTGCAAGGGGATTTCCGGCCTTGTTCCTGGCAGGCTTGCAGCCATCTATCCGACCTCTGATTGCAGCACGGGTCTGGCTGCGGGCCACCACGAGATCCGTTGAACCCTTGTCCCATCACATCGTCAAACTAGCGTCGCACGATGCGCAAACCGGGTTGATCGGGACCCGGTCTCGCCAGTCATGCCGAACAGCCCCATGCTTCGTGGACGCCTTCCTTGCCAACCTTGAGGCAAGGCGGCCATGATGCGCACAGGCATTCTCACAGACGAGTTCAAGCGTGACGCGGTCGCGCAGATCACGGCGCGGGACTGCCCGACCAAGGAGGTTTCGGGGCGGATCGGGGTCGGCCAGCATTCGCTTCTGCCTGGATGCGCAAGTCCGGGAATCTGGAATGCGGGGCGCCGCGTTCTGCAATACCTCAGGAAAGACGGCGTAAACTACTGGACCGAATGGGCAACCCTCCCCGCCCCAGCGATCGCATCCCCGAAACTCGCGTGGCACCAAGATGCCTGACGATGCGGCCAAGGGGCGCGAACAGGAACGACAGTGCGGCGCACAGATCATGGGCCCGCAGGTTGCGCGCAATGCGATCATAGTGATCATGGTCGATCGAGCCATCGGTGCGGCGGTGGATGTCCGGTTCAGGCGCGGGCAGGCCGCTGCCGCCGCAATCCTGATCGGCCGCGGCACCGGCTCCGGGCATGTCAGCCCGGTCCCGCACCAGGGATGTTATGCTGAACGCGTCGTCCATCTGCTGACACTCCCGTCTGTCCTGATAAGGTCCAGCATCGCGCCACCGCGCGGGCACGGCATGGTGCGGACGTCCCGAGGTGCCGAGAAAAAACGCCTCGGGCAGCGGGACAGGTGTCCCGCCAGCGCATTGGGCGCGGGATCAGCCGGGGCGCAGGCTTGCGGCGATAAGTGCTGCGCGTGTGGGCTGGCCGGTCTTCGACAGGATCGCTGAAACCTGATTGCGGACGGTCTTTTCGCTCTTGCCGATCTGCCTGGCAATCGACCGGTTGTCCTGCCCCAGCAGCAGCAGCGCCAGCACCTTCCGCTCGGCGGGGGTCAGGTCGTCGAACCCCTCGTGCACAGGCGTGGCTGCGGCATGGGAGTCGTCCGCCAGAAAGTGGCCAAGTTCATTCAGGAAGATCGGCCACGCGGGTTCCGAGGCCAGAAGCGCGTGATTGGCGCTGTCCAGCGGCAGGAAGCGCGCGCCGGGGATCAGAGCGGCCAAGAGCCGCCCCTCGTCGAAGGGCACACGGGCATCGCCGCGGGCGTGCATCACCAGCACCGGCAGATCGAGGCCGCGAGCCAGTTCCGTCACGTCGATCCGGTAGAGCGCGGACAGGATCGCCGCGGCGGTCTCGGGGCTGGCGGTGCGGCGTTCGAGATCGGTCCACCAGCGGTGCTGCTCGGGCGTGCCGCCGGGGATGAACTGGTTGGTAAAGACCTGCCGGAAGGCCGGGTTGTCACGGCCCCAGCCCAGCCGGACCAGCGCCAGCAAGGCCTCGGCCTCCTGCTGATGGCCCTGGCCGGCCGGACGCATCAATGCCCCCCTTGCATAGGCGCCGATCAACACCAGCCGCGAGACCCGCCCCGGGTGGCGATGCGCAAAGGCAATGGCGATTGCGCCGCCCTGCGACATGCCGACCAGGGGGAAGGGGTCCCGCAGGTCCCGTGTCACCGCTTCAAGATCGGCGACCATCGCGTCCAGCGAGAAATCCGTCGCGTCCCGGTCTGACAGGCCGCAACCGCGCAGGTCGTAGCGCAGGTAGCAACGGGCGCGCGACAGTGCAGCCAGCCAGGGCCGCCAGACCGGGCTTTCGGCGTCATACTCGACATGGCTCAGCCAGTGCGCCGCCCGCACCAGCGTCGGCCCGCGCCCGACCGAGGCGGTGGCGATCCGCGTGCCGTCCGCCGACGTCACGAAACCGATGCTCTGGCCAAGCGCCACCTGTCGCCTTCTCCACCCGAGAACCCTAAGGACAAGCCTGCACGATCCTACCCTGCAATCGCGAATGCAGCCATCGCCGCGCGGAGATTCCTGGAACCGGAGGGTGGCCTGGGCAAACCCGCCCATCCGGAGGACCGGATGGTGTTTGACAGGCGGCGGACTACCACCGCAACAGGCGCCCTCCGGCCAGCGCGCCGATCCCGGCGGCAAGAACGATGCCGGTGGAATACCAGACCGCATAGAACAGCGGTGTGTCTTCGGTGCAGTAGAGCGAATAGACCGCCGCCGCGATTCCGCCAGCTGCCAGGCCCGCCAGCGCCCCGCAGACCTGTGGGTTTACCGGGGCCCACTTGCGCAGCGCAGCCAGCAGCGCCGCTGTCATTGGCAGCGACAGGGCCACGATGGCCGGCAGGCAGTAGGACAGCGACTTGCCGACAAAGGCCATCTGGCGGCCCTTGTCGGGAGGAACAACCATCGCCCACAGGAACAGCAGGGCGGCGATGGCGGGCACGACCCACACGGCACGCGCGGCGATGCCGGGCCGTGCGGCGGGGCGGGCAGCCGTCAGCGCCAGCGGCAGCGCCAGAAGGCCAAGGCCCAGCGGCAATACCGTCTTGGCCAGGACAACGGGCTGCGCCATGGCAGACCACAGACTGGCTCGCGGGCCGAACACGACCGTGAACAGCAACAGCGTGACCGCCCCGCCCGCGGCCAGCGCAAGCCCGGTGTAGCGGAGATGTTCGCCTCCACGCACCGGCCCGGCCTCGGCCACCAGTCGGTCGATCAGATCGTCGGTCCTCATCCGCGTCTCCCGTCGGTCTGGCCCATCCGGGACCGCAGGCGGGCCAGCGCCCGGTGCAATGCCACCCGCACAGCCCCCTCGGTCATGCCCATCCGGGCGCCAACCTCGCCTGCGGTGTCGCCCTCAAGGGCAACCGCCCGCACGATTCCCGCCGACCGCGTATCAAGATCGCCCAGCAACCGGTCGATGTCGCGAGTGGCCGTCGCGTCTGCGTCCGGGTCAGAGGCGAGCACCTCGGACAGGTCGGCGATGTCCACGGTGGGCCGGCCCCGCCTGCGCCAGCCATCGACGGCCTTGTAGCGGGCAATGGCGTAGACCCAGGGCGTGACGGGTTCGCCGTCGCGCCAGGTATGTCGCTTTGCGTGAATCGCCATCAGCACGTCCTGCACCATGTCCTCGACTTCGGCTGTCGCCCCGGGGACGCCACGCGCGCCCACGATCCTTCGGATGACCGGCGACGCTTCACTCAGGAAAGCGGCATAGGCGGCGCGATCGCCACCGATTGCCCGGCGGAACAGGTCGGCCCAGCGCGTCTCGCGTTCGGTCATACGTGGTTCCATTCGTTCCTCACGGTCGGAATGTTACAGACTGGCGCGGTTTTCGCATTGGGCTTCACCCTTTCGTGACCCGGGTAACAAAGCGGACGCAGGCCGCGAACTGCTGAATGCGGGCTTCGACCGGATGCCCGTCCGATGACACACCGACCATGACAGAGGAAGACACCCATGTCCCAGATGAAGTCCCTTGCGCTGATGGGCGCCGTTGCCGCCGCCTTCGCTACCCATGCCGCTGCCCCGGCCCAGGCCCAGGCCACCGAGAAGTGCTTTGGCGTGTCGCTTGCGGGCGAGAACGACTGCGCCGCCGGCCCCGGCACGACCTGCGGCGGCACCTCGACGGTCGACTATCAGGGCAACGCCTGGACGCTGGTGCCGGCCGGCACCTGCACCACGATTGAACTGCCGGCCATGGCCGACGGCACGGCGCGGCAGGGCTCGCTGGAAGAGCTCGACCGCGACCTGCCGGCATAAGGCACGGTCCTGCGGGGCGGGCGGATGCGCCCGCCCCGACATCCACGGAGGTCTGCCATGCGCGACACATCCCCCCCCACGGCCCTGCCTCGCCTGCCCGGCGTCGGCTACAAGGCCCGCCACTTCGAGGCCCTGATGGCCGATCCCGGCCCGGTGGCCTGGGTCGAGATCCATGCCGAGAACTACATGGGCGCGGGTGGCCGTCCGCTGGCGCAATTGCACGCCCTGGCCGAACGATTCCCGGTTTCGGTCCATGGCGTGGGCCTGTCCATCGGCGGCGAGGGGCGGCTCGACCCCGACCATCTGGCACGGCTGCGCCACCTCCTGGACTGGCTGCAACCGGCGAGCTTTTCCGAACACCTGGCCTGGTCCACCCACGACGGGGCCTTCCTGAACGATCTTCTGCCCCTGCCCTACACGGCGGACACGCTGGCGCGGGTCTGCACCCATATCGACGAGGTGCAGGACCGGTTGGGGCGGCGGATGCTGCTGGAGAACCCGTCATCCTATCTGGCCTTCTCGGAGAGCGAGATGGCCGAGACCGAGTTCCTGGATGCGGTCGTGCGGCGGACCGGCTGTGGCCTTCTGCTGGACGTCAACAACGTTTTCGTGTCCGCGACGAACCTGTCGGTCGATGCGCGCGCCTACCTTGCCGACTTTCCGATGGCCGCCGTGGGCGAGGTGCATCTGGGCGGGCACGATGCGCAGGACGATGGCGAGGGCGCGCCCCTTCTGATCGACAACCACGGCGCGCCGGTGGCCGACCCGGTCTGGACGCTCTACGCCGAGGCGATGGCGGCCGCGGGCCCCCTGCCCACGCTGATCGAATGGGACACCGATGTGCCCGACTGGCCAGTGCTGCGGGAAGAGGCCGCACGGGCCGGGGCGATCCTGAGCGCGATCCCGGAGGCCGCGGCATGGGCGTGACACAGGGCAGCTTTCGCGCCGGTCTGATGGACCCCGGGCGCCCGGTGCCCCCCGGCCTCGTGCGCCCGGGTGGCGCGGGCGCTGGGCGGCGGTTCGACGTCTACCGCAACAACGTGGCCGTCGGCCTGACCGAGGCGCTGGAGACAGGCTTTCCTGCCGTGCGCGGCCTTGTGGGCGAAGAGTTCTTCCGTGCCATGGCGGGTGTCTTCCTGCGCACCCATCCACCGGAAACTCCGGTGCTGATGCTGTGGGGCGCGCGACTGCCGGATTTCCTGGCCGGGTTCGCGCCGGCGCAGGGGCTGCCCTATCTGCCAGATGTGGCGCGCCTGGAAGTGGCCCTGCGCGACAGCTACCACGCCGCCGATGCCGCCCCGGCGGATCCGGCGCGCCTTGCCGACCTGACGCCGGACGACCTGGCGCGGACGCGATTCCGGCTGGCACCATCGGTACGTCTGGTGCGGTCGCGTTGGCCGGTGCTGGATCTGTGGCGCGCGGGCCTGGGCGGAACTGCGTCGGCCAGTGACGCGGGCCAGAACGTCCTTGTGACGCGACCCGCCTATGACCCGGCACCTGAATCCCTGGCGCCGGGCGGCGGGCTGTTCCTTGCGCAGTTGATCGCGGGCGCAACGCTGGGCGTTGCCGCGGAAGCGGCCGCCAGGGCCGTGCCGGCATTCGACCCCGCCCCCATCTTGTCGCGCCTGCTGTCCAGCGGGGCGATCGTCGATATCGAGACAGGAGACCCCACATGATTGCCCTCATCCGGTTGCAGGAACGGCTTTTCGCGCCGCTCGACCGCCACGCCGTCGCGATCCTGCCCACCGCCGCGCGCCTTGCCTTTGCGGCGGTGCTGTTCGTGTACTTCTGGGCCGCCGGCATGACGAAGGTCGGCACCGGTATCAGCGGGCTCTGGACACCGGCACTTGGCGCCTATGCACAGATCTTTCCCCGCGCGCTGGAAGCGGCGGGCTACGACGTGTCGCAGCTTGGGTTGTGGCACCGGCTGGTCGTGCTGGCGGGCACATGGGCCGAGTTTATCCTGCCGGTCCTTCTGGTGCTGGGGCTGTTCACCCGGCTGGCGGCGCTGGGCATGATCGGCTTCATCGTGGTGATGAGCCTGACCGACATCGTGGGCCACGGGGTGGCGGGGGCGACCCTGGGCGCGTGGTTCGACCGTGATTCGGCCTCGCTGATCCTGGACCAGCGCACCTTGTGGGTCGTGCTGCTGGCCGTGCCGCTGGTGATGGGCGGCGGCCCCTTGTCGGTGGACCGGGTGCTGGATCGCGCGTCATCGCGTGCCGCCTGAGGCGGCAGTTCCCGGCCGGACATGCCCTGTCATGCGAGTTTTACTTGCGATTCGGCCGCGATATGAGACGATTTCTCCACTGACAGCGACTTTCTGCCACGACCGCCTTCCCGCACCGGGGGGCAGCCGGACCTGAAAGATATCGGCTGCGACCTGACCCGCCGCAATCCCGCAGGCGGGACAACGTGAGGAGACTGGCGGAATGCCGACAGGAACCGTGAAGTGGTTCAATTCCACCAAGGGTTATGGCTTCATCGCGCCCGACGGCGGCGGTCAGGATGTGTTCGTGCATATCTCGGCAGTCGAACGTGCGGGCCTGCGCGGACTGCAGGACAACCAGAAGATCGGGTATGACTTGCAGGCCGGTCGTGACGGTCGGGAATCGGCAAGCGATCTGAAACTGCTCTGACTCCGGCTAGCCCGCATCGGTCAGATCTGGGGGTTCGCCCCGCATCTCCCAGGCACTGCCCATCGCGACGATACAGCTTGTGCCGCTGGCATAGGTGACGATCATCGTCCAGTCACCCGTGGCAGGCTCTGTCCAGACCTCCAGCACGCTGTCGGCATCACGAATCCCGACGGCCGTGCGCTGGGCCCGGAACTGCATGGCCAGACGGTGTTCCAGGGCCGACCTTGGGGAACACAGCATCTCGGCAATCGGCGAGCGGGCTGAAGCCGGGGACGGCGCGCCCAGAACAAGCCCGGAAACAAGGAACACCAAAGGCAGCCTTGCCATGACGCTGGCCGCCATCGTTGCCCTTCCGGGGACGGGAAGTCGGATCATCGGCACTGTGATTCGGCCTTCCGCTGTCGTGCTGCACAGGAACGTAACACCCCGATGACAGATCGGGGATATCATTTCCTTATCGCGTCCCGTGCCCGGCCGCGCCAACAGAACCTCGTCCCATCCCTGTCAGGCTGTTGCCGCATTCGTCGACCATCCTCCCGCTGCAACAGTATTCGGCCCATGACGGAAAGGAGTGGCATGATGTCCTTGCGAGAGACCCATTTCCGGACGGCCCCGCCCGACACGTCCACAGGCGCGTCAACATCCGTCACGGTCGACCTGATGGCGCTCGGGTCCGCAGACATCGCCCTTCTGGCCGTTGCCGGCTGCGTCATCGTCGGCGGGATCGGCTGGGTATTCGTGGCCCGTCGCGCGAACGACGGACCACGGCAGGACACCGGGGTGGAGTTCGGGATCGGCCTGCACACCCCCGGCTGGGCGGCGGGCACAACGGGGTTCGCAGGGGGCGGGGACGCGGGCGGCGACGGCGGAGGAGACGGCGGAGGAGACTGACGCCGTGCCTCGACCGGCGCGCCTATCCGTCCTGCCTGATCCGCAGGTTCTGCGGGTCGTGCGGGCTGTCCTCGACCACGCGGGCCGACCATAGCTCGCCCAGCATCCGAACCTGCAGCGCCGTTCCGGGCACGGCAAGGTCGGGCCGGACGTAGCCCATCCCGATGGACTTGCCGAACACCACCGACCAGCCGCCGGACGTCAGCCGTCCGACGCGGGCGTCACCGGCGAACAAGGCCTCGCGTCCCCAGGGGTCGGCGTCGGGCGGACCGTCGATCAGCACCGTCACGCATTTGGACCGTGTGTCTCGGGCCAGCATCGCCGCCTTGCCGTGGAAGTCCTTGGACAGATCCACGAACCGGTCGAGCCCCCCTTCCAGCGGCGTTGCATCGCGCCCCAGTTCTGTGCCGAAGGCGCGATAGCTCTTTTCCTGCCGCAGCCAGTTCTGCGCCCGTGCGCCCACAAGGCGCATCCCAAGGGGTTCGCCCACCTCCATCAGCCGGTCCCACAGATGGGTCTGCATCTCGATCGGGTGGTGCAGTTCCCAGCCGAGTTCCCCCGTATAGGCCACCCGCACCGCGCGGACCGGGACCATGCCCAGCTCGATGTCGCGGGCCGACAGCCAGGGAAACCGGCGGTTCGACAGGGCCGTGTCCGGGTCGCCGTCGCGGATGAGCGCGCGCAGGATGTCGCGCGACCGGGGGCCGGCCAACGCGAAGACGCCCCATTGCGTGGTGATGTCCTGCACCACGACGTAGCCACCGCCTGCGGCCATGAAATCCTCGGCCGCCCTGGTCAGATAATCCCCGTCATAAGCCGCCCAGGCCCCGGCCGAGATCAGCGTGTAGTCGTCGGGCGCGCGGCGGACGATGGTGTATTCGGTGCGCGTGGTGCCCGTGGACGTCAGGGCATAGGTCAGATTGATGCGCCCCACCTTCGGC
>CAYYOE010000002.1:0-40955 GCA_964473055.1 uncultured Rhodobacterales bacterium
GCCTTCGGCGCCGCGCCGACCTTGTTCGACACCACCTGCCCGTCCTTGAACAGGAACAGTGCCGGGATGCCACGGACTCCCAGCTGGGCGGGCGAGTTCGGATTCTCGTCGACGTTGACCTTGACGATCTTGACGCGACCGTCGAACTCGGCCGACAGTTCTTCCAGAGCCGGGCCGATCTGGCGGCAGGGGCCGCACCATTCGGCCCAGAAATCCACGACCACCGGGATGGGCGACTGGCGCACCTCGGCGTCGAAGGTGGTGTCGGTGACGGGAACGGTCGCCATGGCAGGCTCCTTGGGACATGGGTTGGACGGGGAAGTTAAGAAGCCGTCCGCGGCGGGTCAAGCGGTGGGGTGCGGGACAGGGCCGCCCTCACCATCTCGTGCGGCAGGGGCATCAGCAAGGCGGTGCGCGTCCACAGGATAGCAACCGTGACGGGAAGGTCGGGGTAGATTTCCTGCAGCAGGGCCAGATAGGCGCCCATCTGTCGCAACAGGCCTTCGGGCACCTCGGTCGGGGTAGACGGCACCGTCGCGTTGGTCTTGAAGTCCACGGCCAGCACACCGTCCGCCCCTACGACCAGCCTGTCGATGACACCCGTGACGCGTCCGATACCGTCGATCTGTCCACTGACCGGTGCCTCTGCCAGCGCCGTGGGGGCAAACAGCGACGCGTGATCGGGACACGTGACCACGCCGGCTGCCTCGGTCAGAGCTTCCGCGCCGCCGTCGCAGTCAAGCGCCACCGCCACCGCCTCCCAGCGATCCACTGGCAGCGTTGGCAGCACTTCGATGAGGCGATGGACCAGCGTGCCGCGCCGCATCGCCGCATCGCTGTCGCGGCCGCTGTCGCCAGGCAAGGCCTTTTCACCGCCAAGGTCCGAGGGGCTGCGGGCCCGGTTGCGCGGCGCAGGCGGCAGGACGGGCGTCGTGGCCCAGGCGGGAAGGTCTGTGACGGTTCCCCCGGTTTCCGATGGAACAGGGACTGATTCCGTGCACGACCAGTCGCCGGTTTCCAGACGGAGAAGGTCATTCTGCGGTTGTGCGCCGAGCCGGCTCATGCCGCCCTCGACGATTCGATACCAGCTTTCGCCCGTATCGCCGGCGTCCCCCGCCGCGGCCACGATCAGCCAGCTTTCGGCGCGGGTCAGCGCGACGTAAAGCAGCCGCAGCCGCTCGGCGGCGTCACGGTCGCGCAGATCGGTCAGGGCCTGGTCCAGCACCTCGGGCTGACTGCCGCCATTGGCCAGCGCCACCGGCAGGCCATCGCCCATCCGAACGAAGCGCGGCGGCTTGCGGGGTTTGCGCTTGGCGCAGTCGGGCAGGATCACCACCGGGCTTTCCAACCCCTTCGCGCCATGCACCGTCATTACCCGGATCGTGTCCCCCGCGGCTTCGGGGCGCCGCTTGACCGTCACGTCCTGCGCGCCGATCCATTCCAGAAACCCGGTCAGCGACGGCACGGCCACCTGTTCATAGTCCAGTGCCTGCGCCAGCAGAGCGTCGATCCCGTCCTCGGCCTCGGGCCCCAGCCGCCCAATCAGGCGACGACGGCCGTCATGGCGGATCAGCAGGCGTTCCAAAAGCTCGTATGGACGCAGGAAATCGGTCCGGTCGCGCAGGTCGGACAGGATCGCCCATGTATCGGGATAGTTGGACGCATGGTCGCGCAGTGCCGCGAACAGGTAGCTCGTGCGCGGTTGCGCGAGGCGGAACAGCGCGTCTTCGGACCAGCCGAACAAGGGCGAGCGCAGGGCGGCGGCCAGGGACAGGTCGTCCTCGGGCAAGGCGAGGACGCGAAGGGTAGCCAGCAGGTCCCTGACCGCCAGTTCCCCCCCCAGCCGCAGAACGTCGGCCCCCGCGACGGGCAGGCCGTGGGCCTTCAGGGCGCGGATGATCTCGTGAAACAGGGTTGATCGGCGCTGGACGAGGACCAGGATGTCGCCCGCGCGAACGGGCCGCAGGGGCGTTCCGGGCGCATGGCGGTCGGGCACCAGTCCGCCGTCCAGCAGTTCGGCGATTCCCGTCGCGATCCGGTTGGACAGGATCCGCGCGGGATCCTCGGCACCGATCAGGTCAACCGGGTCGAACCAGGCCGCCTCCTCGGCGCGGGGCGGCCTTTCGACCAACGGCCAGAGGTCGATACGCGCAGGCATCTGCGCATGGAACGCCCGGTGATCCAGCCCGTCGCCCAGCGCCGCCTCGGCGCCTTCGGGGAAGGTGCGGTCCACGAAACCCAGCAGCCCGGGCGCAGACCGGAACGACCAGAGAAGTTGCTCGTCCTGCAAGGACTCGCCCACACCCGCCAACTGGCCGGCAAAGTGCTGGCGCATCCGGTCAAAGGCGGTCGGGTCGGCGCCCTGGAACGAGTAGATCGACTGCTTGGGGTCGCCCACGACGAACAGGGTCCGTTCGCCCGGGGCGCGTGTGCCGGTGCCCGCGGTGAACTCCTGCGCAAGCAGACGGATCACCTCCCATTGCGAAGGGCTTGTGTCCTGCGCCTCGTCAACCAGGATGTGGTCTATCCCGCCGTCCAGCCGCCACAGCACCCAGGACGCCACGCGCGGGTCCGACAGAAGCCGCCGCGCCCCGGAAATCAGATCGTCGAAATCCAGCCACCCGTGGGCGCGCTTGGCGTCGTCGTAGCGCCGCAGCCATTCAGCGGCAAAGCGGTGCAGCGCCAGGGTGCGATCCACCACAGTCAGAGCGATCCGGTGCGACCTCGCCTGCGCCACGCGCACCATCAGGTCGTCCAGGGCCACTGCCACGCCGGCGGGCAGGGCGGCGCGGACAGCCTTGGTGGGAAACCTGCCGACCTTGGGACCGAAGGGGTCGGCCGCTCCGGGCCCGAAGAGAAGCGGGCCTTCAAGCGCCGCCAGTGCACCAATGTCCAGCGCGCGACCCAGCAGGGGAACGATCAGGTCCATTGCCTTCAGATCGCTGGTTCCACCCATCTTGAGGGCGGAACAGAGACTGGTCAGCAGCCCTGCGTCGTCCGAATCGAAAGTCTCGGCCACTAGCCGGGCGGCGTCCATGCCGGGCGGCAGATCCAACAGCGCCCGTATCTCCGGTGCCGTCGGCATGCCCCCGAATCCGTCGCGCGTTGCCAGAACATCCTTGATCAACTCTGCGAAATCCATGCCGCCCGCCAAGCCCGCGGCAGCGTCGAACACCTCGGGCATGTCCTCGGCCAGTGCGTCGGTCAGGGCATCGTGCAACCGCTTTGCGGTGCGGTCGTCGATCTCGGAAAAGCCGGGGCTGACCCCGGCCTCCAGCGGAAAGCGGCGCAACAGACCCGCGCAGAAGGCGTGGATCGTCTGCACCTTCAGCCCGCCCGGCGTCTCAATCGCGCGGGCAAACGCAGTGCGCGCCCGCCGGAGTGTTTCGCGCGGCAGGTCGCTGGGCAGCCCAAGGTCGCCCAGGGCTGCCGACAGTTGCGTGTCGTCTTTCAGCGCCCAGTCCCCAAGGCGCCGGAACAGGCGGTTCTGCATCTCGGCGGCGGCGGTGGTGGTATAGGTCAGGCAAAGGATGCGTTCCGGCGCGACCCCGCCGAGAAGCATACGCGCCACACGCGCCGTCAGCACCGAGGTCTTGCCGGACCCCGCGTTGGCGGACAGCCAGGTGGACTGGCCGGGGTCGGCGGCGCGAATCTGGGCGGCGCTGGCGTCGTTCATGGCCCGACCTTTCGCACCGGGGCCGCATCAATCTGCGCCCATTCTCCGAACCGCGCGAGGTGGTCATAATCGCCGCCGCTGCCGTCCTGCATCGACCGCGCGGCGCGCCGCGAGACATAGCCGCGGTCCGGATCGGCCCAAGCCGACAGCAGGCGGACAAGGTCTGTCCGCGCCGCGTCGGGGTCGAGGTCTTCCGGCAAAGCGGTCACTACCTTTGCCCCGGCGGCCAGCGACAGGAACGCGGCGCCGACAACCGGGCCTGCGGGAACATCTGTGACCGCGCCAGAGGCTACGCACAGCGCCGACAGCGCCAGTTGCCGGTCGAAACTGCGTTGAACGGGAACCGTGGGCGCGGCGCCCGACTTGTAATCGTAGATCAGGTAGTTGCCATCCCGGCCTGCATCAATTCTGTCGATGATCCCGGTCAGCGTGAACCCGATCTCGTTCAGGACCAGCCGCGCCGGGGCCTCCTTCATCAGGGGTGTTCCCAGGTCTCGGCGCTGTGTCTCGCCGGCGGCGAAATCGCGCGCAACGCTGGCAAGGCGCGCCAGCCACAACCTGCGCGCTGCGGGCCAGGGCACTTCGTCAGTCAGGCGTACGGCGGCGCCCGACAAGAGGTCGTCGGCGAACCGCGCCTCGTCGAAGGGGCCTTCGGTGACGAGCGATTCCAGAAGCCCGTGCAGAATGGTACCCCGGTCGCGCGGGTCCGGTGCCTTGGTCAACGGCTCGACCGGCCGCAGTCGCAAGATGTGGCGGGCGTAGATCGCGTAAGGATCGCGGATCAGGGTCTGAATCTGCGTAATCGACAGTTGAGACGGGCGAAGCGTCGGCGCTGGGGCGGGGGCTGGCCGAGGTTCGGGGGGTGTCGACGCATCGGGCTGGAACAGGGTGGCGCCGAGGTCCAACCAGTCCTGCCCGCGGGCACGCATGGCTGACAGTGCCTGGCTCCACCCTCCGGGCAGCCCGGCCATGAGGTTGGACAGGCGGTTCAGCCACCGCGCCGGGACCGTTTCGGCACCGTCGTCGCGCCGGGCGCGCGACAGGATTACGCGCGGCGCCCCGGCAGCAATCTGGAAGTCATGCGCCGACAGCCCGATCTGCCGCTCCGGCAACAACAGCCCCGCGGCATGGCGCATGCTGCGTGACATCCACGGGTCCGGCGAAGGGGGCCCGGGCCAGACAGCTTCGTTCAGACCCGCCAGGATCATCAGGTCTGCCGTCTCGCTCCGTGCCTCGCGCGGTCCGCGGATGCGCAGGGAAGCGTGGGCGGGTGTCTCGTCGCGGACGTTCACTCCGGACAGGACCTGCTCCAGAAGCCTTGCATAGTCGCGTGCGGACAACGCCGCCGCGGTTGGCGCCGCGGCTGCCAGGGCATCCATCGCCTCTGCTGCGCGCGCGCCTGCCTCGGTCGCCCAGAGCTCGGACGGGCTGCCAGTCGGGCCTGCCACCAGCGCTTCGGCGAGCGTGCGGTGGCGGAAAAGGCGATCGGCCAGGGGCAGGTCCCCGGTGTCGGGCGCCGGTGGCAGGGCCGCGCCCACCCATTCGGCCCAGGCCGCAGAACCGGCGGGGGCGTGATCGCCAGACGCCCAGGCGGCCAGGCTGGTGGCATCCGGGTAGGGCGGCCCCTTGCGTCGCAGGCGAAGCTCCAGATCGCGCGTGCAGAGCAGATGCGGCCCGCGATCCTGGCCGCTGTGGGTCAAGGGGTGCTTCAGCAGGACAACCAGCGCCTCGGCGGTCAGCCGATCGTGGAACAGGGCGGCGGTGTGCCGAAGAAACCTTCCGGGGGCGGTTTGCGAAAGGGGCCGTCCAGCACTGTCGTCAGGACGCAGCTGCCAGCGATCCAACGCCGCGGCAACCCGCCGGGCCAGGGTCCTGTCGGGGGTCATCAGGGTGACAGTTAGACCCTGTTCCAGCCCGTCACGCATTGCGCAGGCGATGGCAGAGGCTTCGGCCCTTGGATCGGGCGCTTCGATCAGGGTCAGTCGTTCGGTCGCGTCGACAGGGTCACCCAGGCCGGCCCCCTCGGACAGCCACTGGTCCGTGACAGGCGCCGGTCGCAGCGCGAGCGACAAGAGCCGTCCGCGCGCAGCGTCGTGAGGGATGCCGTGCCAACGCCCGACCGAGGCCGGGGCCACGCCCAGGTCCGACAGCACCCGGGCAAAGCGGAACTGGGGATGATCCTCGGACGTCAGAGCATCGATCAGGGCTGACCAGGCAGGTGCCGGCAGGTCGAAATCAAACCCCGGAAATACCAGTGCCCCCTGGGGCAAGGCGGCGACCGCCAGCATCAGCGCGCGCGCCGGGCCGCGAGACCCCGTGGACCCGGCGACGATGACGGGGTCGGACGCAGGCGCGACGGCCCATTCCGCGGTGATGCGCGCGACGGCGGCATGCAGCCGCCCCTCGGGCCCGGTCAGTCCGGCATCCACTGCCGCGCTGATGATTGACAGAAACCTCAGCGAAGCCTGCCAATGAGCGGCCATGTCGGCCACATCCAGCGCCGCGAGCCGGTCCGGCGGCACGCCTTCGGCCTGCATCTCGTCCATCAGGGCGGCAAGCGACTGTGCCAGATCGAACACCGCCGAAGGGGGGGCAATTCCGGGGGATGACTCGATCAGGGCGGCGACCAGCCGGGCCAGCGAAAGGTGCCGCGCCAAGGGTGGGTCGGCGGGCGGCAGCAACAAGGCGGGATCGTCGGCCAGATCGTCCAGAACCTCGACGCGCGGAAGAAGGCGCGTGGGACCGGTTTCGAATGCCTCAATGATTCGGCGCTGAAGCGGGCGGGTCGGGACGATCACCCGAACCCGCGCCAGCGCCTCGGGCGGCGTGTCGGCCAGGCGCTCGGTCAGACCAGCGACGAATGCTGCCGCAAAGTCTGCGCCCGGGTCGATACCCCAGAGCCCGTGAAGTGCCGTCATTGATTTGCCTCGCTCTGAAGCGCTTCGGCTGCGGCGAGTGCTGCGGGCGTGCCCAGATCGCACCATCGACCCGGGTATGTCACGGCAAGCGCCCGTCCCCGAGCGATCAGCGCATCCCAGACGGGGTTCAGCCCGAAAACCCGCTCAGGCCACTGGGCAACCGGTCCGGTCCGCAGGATCTGGGCACCCGTATAGACGAAGTCTTGCCCCCGGGTGATCCGGCGGCCCGGGCCCAGCGAGAAATCACCGGCACCGACCCGGCCGATGGTATCGACCAAGGGAACTACCAGAAGCAGGGCGTCAGCGTCAGCGAGGGTCCAGGCATCGGCAAGAAACTTGACCGGATTCGGGCCGAGATAGAGACTGTCCGGGTTCAACACGGCCACCGGATCAGCCGCGAGAAGGGGCAGGGCAGCCTTCAGGCCGCCACCCGTGTCGAGGATCTCCGGGCTTTCCAGTGATACAGTTACCCCGCTTTCCAGCAGATGATCGGCGATCTGCCCGGCGCGGTAGTGCGCGTTGACCACGATGCGCCCGATCCCGGCCGCGCGCACCATCCCCACAGCGCGATCCAGAATCGGCACCCCGTGAAGCGGAATCAGCGCCTTGGGCATCCGATCGGTCAGAGGTCGCATCCGGGTGCCGAAGCCGGCAGCCGGGATGAAGGCGGCTTCGGGTCGGGTCATGGCAAGATCTCCCCGGCCAGCGGCGCAAGGGCCGGCACCGCAGCAAGCGCTGGCGCCAGATGTTCGCGCACGCGCGGCAAGAGCGCCGCGTATTCCGGCTTCCCTGTCCGTGCGAGGCGGGCCAGCACCCCGTGGACACGAAGGTTGCGCTGGATGACAAGCAGGGGCAGGTCGGCGTGCAGTCGGGCCGCTGAACCGCCGGTAAGGTCCAGCCAATAGCGCAACAGTTCTGCTGGCAGCCCTCGGGACAGATCGCGCCGCGCGTCCGTGATCAGCGAGACAAGGTCATAGGCAGGATGCCCGAGAAACGCATCCTGATGGTCGATCACGCCGACGCGCGCGAAGCCCTGTCGGTTTGGCAGCCAGAACAGGTTGCCTGCATGGAAATCGCGGTGGCAGAAGACGCGTGGCGACGCGTCCAGGTCAGCGAGGCTTTCTGCAAGTGCCGCGCGCCAATGGAAGAACCGCTTCTCCGCGTCTGGAAGTGTCTCGAAGGCCGGGCGCAGGATTTCGGTCATGTGAACGGCGTCCCAGGCCGGAAGCTCGGCAGGGGGCAGCCCTGCCTGAAACGCGACGACTGTCTCGAGGGCAGTCTGATAGAGTGTCTTTTCGAGCGCCCTGTCGCCAGACAGCACCGTCAGGAAGCTGTCGTCGCCCAGGTCTTCCAGAAGAACCAACCCCTTTGCCTCGTCTGACGCATCCACCCGAGGCGCCGAAACTCCCAACCGAGCGAGGTATGAAGACACGCGCAGGAACGGAGCGATGGAGCCGCAGAGATCCGGCGGCGCATCCATGACGATAGCGGTTCTGCCTTGACCCAGAAGCCTGATGTACCGGCGGGCCGAGGCATCCCCTGCAAGGACCACTGCCGGGGCATCCGCCCAGCCCGCACCTCGCAGAAAGCCTGCGATGACGGCGGACCGGTCAATCATCGCCCGTCAACCCGGCCAGTCGGGCGCCCCAATCGGCCGACCCTGTCAGTGTTGCGCTGCGGGCCGTGTCGCCGACGATGTCGAGCGCAACCGCAAGGCCGCCCGGCGGCGCCGCGACCCCCAGACGATCCGGCCATTCGATCAGGCAGATCGCCTTGCCCAACGCGTCGTCCAGGCCGGTCTCGGCCACCTCGCCCGGGCAGGTCAGACGGTAGAGATCCGCATGCCAGATCTCGTCCGTGTCCGACCCATAGGTCTGGACAAGCGTATAGGTGGGCGAGGGCACTTCGATGTCCGAGCCGAGGCGCGACCGGATGATCGCGCGGGCAAGGGCTGTTTTTCCGGCGCCCAGCCCGCCTTCGAGCAGAAGCGTGTCCCCGGGCTGCAACCGGCACGCCAACCGCGCCGCCAGACGCGCGGTCGCGGCTTCGTCGGGCAATGTCAGCTGCTGGTGGAACGGGTGGGGGACGACGGCCATTCCACCTTATCAGATGGCCTGCGCCCGATAGGCAAGCCGCAACTCAGCTGGTGGTCGCGACCAGTGCCGCGTCTCGCTGCTCTGGTCCGGCAGGCGCCCCATCGTCCAGGGAATCGCGCTCGAGGGCCGGTCCGGAGAAGGCGACCATGGTCGAGCCGCCGGCGAGGGGTGTCACCCCGATCAGCATGTCGTGGCCGGTCTTCGTGACCACGGTCTCGTCCCAGCATGCACGGTCGCCATGCGTATGGATGAAATCACGGATCTCTCCCCATACTGGCGAGGGCTCGCAGGCTGCGGCCCACAGTGCCATGGCGTCGATCACTGTCGGAGTGCCCAGCGTCGTAGCAGGGTCGCTGTTCCAGAGACGCGCATAGGCAGTGTTAGACATGGCCAGCACCCCCGAGGGAGCGAATACCGCGATCCCGTCCGCCAGGCTGTCCATGACCGACTGACCCATCTCGAGTTCCGCCCGAAACCGCCGGGTTAGCGACAGTTCCGCGCTGATATCCTCGAAGATGAAGGCAACGGCACCGTCCGGGTGGGGCCGACCTATGACACGGAAGGTCTGGCCCGTGGGCAGCGACCAGACATCTTCGTAAGTGCTGCTTGCGGCTTCCTTTTCCAGCTCGGCCAACTGCCGACGCCAAGCGGCATAGTCGCGCGGTTCGGGGATCATCCTGTTCTCACGCAACTTGTCGAGGAAGGATACAAGCGAAGGTCGGCGGCTTAGAAAGTCGCCCGGCAGCTGGGTAAGATCGGTCAGGGCCGGGTTGAACAGCGCCAGTTGCCGCTTCTTGTCGAAGATCGCCAGTCCGACCGTCAGGTGCGCGAACGTCTTGGTCAGGGTCTGCACAAAGTCGCGCAGTGCCGTTTCGGCCTTGATCACCGCATCTGCCTCGGCCCCGGTGAAGAGGATGTCGTCGCCAAGTGTGCAGGACGCGATCTCGAACCAACGCTCGGGCGCACCCGCGATGCGAAGGGATGCGCGCCGCACGCGACCGGCAGGGGAAGGTTGGGTGAGCGTCACCATCTCGAACAGGCGCGGCAGGGGCCAGCCGCGCCCTCCTTCGTGCGGAAAGACGGCGTCGACCAGATCCATGTAGGCACGGTTGGCCCAGGTGATCCTGCCATCCGGCTCCTGTTTCCAGACAAGCAGGGGGATCCTGTCGGTAATCGCCCGCAGGGTCGTGAGTTCGTCCTCGACCATCCGCAGCGACCGCCGGTCGGAACTGGCGGTGACCATGGACGCATCGGAAAGCCGGACACGCACCAGCCCCTCGATCCACTCCAGCGTCAATGTCGCGCGCCCTTCGACCGACGTCAGGGTGATGCGCTGACGTTCGGGAAGGTCGGAGAATGCGGAATCAAGCCCAGGAAATGAGGCCGAAAGGGTGGCCGCAAGCCGGGCCCTGTCGCCGCCAGCCCCGTCGCCTGCCGACAACAGGGCATAGCCCGACTCGGTCGCATCGAGAATATTCTCGGATTCGAACAGTAGCGCTGTCTCGCCTGCTGTTCCGGCCATCAGAAACTCGCGAAGACGTCGGCGTCGTGTGTCGAAACGCGCGATCATTGCCAGAGCTGCAACCGCTGCCCCGGTTCCGATCAGCGCGGCCGCCAACGCGGCATAGGCGAATTCCGGCGTCATGGGCCCCCAGCCACAACCGAACCCCTCAAGCTTCCCGGGATTAGGTTAACCCCACCTTAACGCAATTCAACCGGAAATTGAATAGCGAACGGAATTGTGCCTTTAGGCGGGTTGAATCGTGTCAGCCGAGGATCGGAAGGTTCTCACCCAGTGCCTGCCGGTCGGGGCTGTCGTCACCAGAGATCCGGGAACGGGCCCAGGCGACCTCGACAATCGCGCCATGCCGGTGCCCCGAGTCAGCTTCGTCATTGAGTTCGGCCGAAAAGGGGTCTGATCCGTTGGCGAAGGAAAGCGTGGCGCCGGTCCGCTCAAGTAGGGTCTTCGCAATGAACAATCCAAGCCCCATGCCCTCGTACCCGGGCCGTGCGGCATGTCCCGGGTCGCGCCTGCTGCTGACGAACGGGTCGCCGATCCGGCCCAGCACCTGCGACGGAAAACCCGCGCCATCGTCGATGATCCGCACGACGATGGTACGATCTGTCCAGAAAGCATCGATCCAGACGGTCGAGGCTGCAAAGTCCACGGCATTCTGCACCAGGTTGCGAAGTCCATGGATGATCTCGGGTTGACGGGCGATGATCGGCTGCCTGGGATCGCAGCCTTCGGCAGGCGCGATGTCATAGACCATGGTCCGGCCACGGTTGGCATGCGGATCTGCGGCCTCGCGCAGGATCGCTGACAGGGGTGCCCGTTTCAGGTGGGCATCCGATTTCCCGGCGCGGCCCATTCCCCGCAGGATGTCACGGCATCGGTCTGCCTGATCACGGATCAGTTCGGCATCGGCCTTCAGGTCGTCCTGGCCCTGCAGCGCGTCGACCAGTTCCGACGAGGCCAGCTTGATCGTCGCGAGCGGCGTCCCGAGTTCGTGGGCGGCAGCAGCCACCACGCCGCCGAGATCAGTCAGTTTCTGTTCGCGGGCGAGTGCTATCTGCGTTGCAAGCAACGCATCGGACATGCTGTGTACTTCGGATGTGACGCGATGGGCATAGGTCGAGACAAAGGCGATCCCGATCAGGATGGCCGCCCAGAAGCCAAAAAGGAACGTTGTGGGAAGTTCGAGCGTCTGGCCATCACCCGTCCTGAGCGGCTCGTGAACAAAGGCGAGGAAGGTGACCATCGCCGCCGCCGCGGCCCCGACCACGAAGGTCGACCGCAGTTGCAGGGTCGTGGCCGAGATCGTGACGGGCGCGATCATCAGCATGGCGAAGGGATTGTTCAGGCCCCCGGTCAGGAACAGCAGAAAACCAAGCTGCGTGATGTCGAATAGCAGCATTAGAAGCATGGCTTCTTCGGAAAGCCGCTTGTTCTCGGGGTAGATGAAGATCGCCACGAGGTTGGCGATCACCGCGGCGCCGACCGCCAAGTAGCACAGCCCCACATCCAGCGTGATGTCGAAGGCGGCCTGTGCCACGAAGATGGCGGCAAGCTGCCCGCCAATGGCGATCCAGCGCAGGACGATCAGGGTGCGCAGCCGCACCCAGTTCGAACGGCGTTGCTCGATCAGCGGGGGAAGCATGTCGGTCATGGGATTCCCGGATCAGCCAACGGCATCGTGACCCGGCCGGGCGGCCGTGTCGCAGTGAACATAACGCGCAACACTGGCATGAACACGCGCAACCGTGAACCCGGAGGCTGCCATGACCCGCATTCTCGCCCTTGCTGCCGCCGCTGCCATGATCGGGCTGTCGGCCGGCATCTGGTGGTGGACCAGATCGGCGGAGGATGCCGACATCTTCGCCCAATGCCGTGGCAGCGCCATTGCAGGAGGTCCGGGAGCCATCGGCGGGCCGTTCACACTGGTGAACCATGACGGCGTCACTGTCACGGATGCCGAGGTGATCGACCGGCCCGCGCTGATCTACTTCGGCTATACCTTCTGCCCGGATGTCTGCCCGCTCGATACCGACCGCAATGCGGTTGCCGTGGAAATCCTTGAAGAACGCGGACTAGAGGTTCGCCCTGTCTTCATCTCCATCGACCCCGAGCGCGACACGCCCGAGGCCCTGTCGGCCTTTGTTGGAAACAAGCACCCCCGGATGATCGGTCTGACCGGCAGCCCCGAACAGGTGCGCGCCGCCAGCCAGGCCTACCGGACCTTCTACCAGAAGCAGCCGGGCGACGACGAATTCTATCTCGTCGATCACTCGACCTTCAGCTACTTCGTCCTTCCCGGTCACGGGTTTGTCGAATTCTACCGGCGCGAGGCGGCACCGCAGGCGATGGCAGATTCGATGGCCTGCTACCTGCAGGCTGCCGCGGCAAATTGACCCGGCGACGTGGCGCGCCTAGGGTCTAGGTCCGAGGGCATGGAAGGACACCTGCAAATGAACGACGACGCTCGAGAGGACCTTGGGCCCGACCCGTCGCTTTTGCTGGTTGACGATGACGAACCCTTCCTGAAGCGGCTGGCCCGCGCGATGGAGCGGCGGGGTTTCGAGGTGCAGACTGCAGGCACCGTGGCCGAGGGCAAGGCGCTGGCAATGACCCGACCGCCCGCCTACGCCGTGGTCGACCTTCGGCTGGAAGACGGAAACGGGCTGGACGTGGTCGAGGCGTTGCGCGACCGTCGACCCGAGGCCAGGATCGTTGTCCTGACAGGCTATGGCGCCATCGCGACCGCGGTAGCCGCCGTAAAGATTGGCGCGACCGACTATCTGGCAAAGCCAGCGGATGCGAACGACATCACAGACGCGCTTCTGTCACGGTCGGACACGTTGCCGCCACCGCCGGACAACCCGATGAGCGCGGATCGCGTGCGATGGGAGCATATCCAGCGCGTCTATGAACAATGCGACCGCAACGTCAGCGAAACGGCGCGGCGTCTCAACATGCACCGTCGCACGTTGCAACGTATCCTGGCCAAGCGCAGCCCGAAGTAGGGTCTATTCCAGCCGAAATACCTTGCGGATCCGGTCAACCGGCGTGCCGTCGTGCAGCGGTTTGCCGCGGATCACGTCCCAATCGGTGAAACCCAGACCGGAATAGAACCGCAGGCCCGCGACGTTGTCGGCGCGGATCGTGGCGTCGATGGCCTGGACCCCGGCCGATCTGGCGGCCAACAGGGTATCGGACCAAAGTGCCTTGCCAATCCCGTGCCCCTGCATTCCGGGCGCCACGAAAGATGCGATGAAGGCCCAGGCTTCCGGCGTCGGATAGGCGTCCTTCGTGGGGCGCCCGAGGAACTGATACCCGCAGGGATGCCCGTCAAACAAGGCAAGCGTGCAGGCAATGCGGGTGGCGGAGTCGAGAAACTCGTTCGCGAAGCGCGCTTCCGTGAATGGTGTCTGATACGCGGTCGTCCCACCGATATCGATGATCCGGTTCAGAAGGGCCGCAAGGGCACCACAATCCGCAGCTTCCACATTCCGTGTCTGGATCGTCATGGGTCAAAGTCCCGCAAGAAGTGATGCCATCCGGGTGGTATAGGCGTGCCGCACCTCGATGGGAGGCCTCAATACGATGGACATGCCCTTCAGCATCCCAGCGGGTGGCCGTCCGAAGTATCGGTCCGCCTCGACCGGGGTGAATCCGGCAATTTCGGTCGCTTCGAGCCAGGCCGAAACGCGATCCGCGGCCTTGATCGCCTTCTTGACCGGCGCGGGAATGACCGCGGGCAATCCGAAGCGCAGGTGAACTGCCGCGGACAGCCGGGCATCCAGCGCTTCGTAGCCTGGTCCGACGGCTGCCTTGACCGGGCTGATCATGTCGCCGATCACATACTCCGGCGCATCGTGCAGCAAGGCCGCCAGCCGCCAGCGCGGCCCTTCGCCCGGGTTCATGCGCGCGAACAGCTCCTCGACCAGCAGCGAATGTTCAGCGACCGAATAGGCCCAATCGCCCCGTGTCTGTCCGTTCCAGCGCGCCACGAAGGCAAGGCCGTGCGCAATGTCCTCGATCTCGATATCGACCGGTGTGGGATCGAGCAGGTCAAGCCGGCGCCCCGATAGCATCCGTTGCCAGGCACGGGGTTGGCGTGGCGGCATTGCAATCCCTCCCTAACGGCCCGGACAGACGATTCCTCGCCCGATCGAAGGCAGGCGTGGCAGGACGACCCCGGGGGTAGCGACAAGCCTTGGGTGCGGCAACCGGTAATCCCAGGCGCGCGGCGAAACATGGTCCGCATTGCCGGACCGGGGGTGCGGTGCTATCTGCCCGGCGACACGCGATCAGCAGGAGCAGCCCCGTGCAGGACTATGCCATCCGCGATATCGGCCTTGCCGATTTCGGCCGCAAGGAAATCACCATCGCCGAAACCGAGATGCCGGGCCTGATGGCACTGCGCGACGAATACGGCGACAGCCAGCCGCTGAAGGGTGCGCGGATCGCAGGCAGTCTGCACATGACAATCCAGACCGCTGTCTTGATCGAGACGCTGAAGGCGCTGGGCGCGGATGTGCGCTGGGCGTCGTGCAACATCTTCTCGACCCAGGACCACGCCGCGGCAGCGATTGCGGCAGGGGGAACGCCGGTCTTTGCGATCAAGGGCGAAACGCTTGAGGACTACTGGACCTATACGGACCAGATCTTCCGCTTCGCCGACGGTACGGCGAATATGATCCTGGATGATGGCGGCGACGCCACACTGTACATCCTGATGGGCGCACGCGTGGAAGAAGGTGAAACCGACCTGATCGCCGTGCCGACCAGCGAAGAAGAGGAATACCTCTTCGCCCAGATCCGAAAGCGGATGGCCGAAACCCCGGGCTGGTTCGTGCGTCAGCGCCACGCGATCAAGGGCGTGTCCGAGGAGACGACGACCGGCGTTCATCGCCTGTACAAGATGATGGAAAAGGGCCACCTGCCCTTCCCGGCGTTCAACGTGAACGACAGTGTCACCAAGTCGAAGTTCGACAACAAGTATGGCTGCAAGGAATCACTGGTGGACGGCATCCGCCGCGCCACCGACACGATGATGGCGGGCAAGGTCGCGGTCGTCTGCGGCTATGGCGACGTGGGCAAGGGGTCTGCCGCCAGCCTTCGTGGTGCGGGAGCACGGGTGAAGGTGACCGAGGTCGACCCGATCTGCGCGCTTCAGGCCGCCATGGACGGCTACGAGGTGGTGGTGCTGGAAGATGTGGTCGACAGCGCCGACATCTTCATCACGACGACCGGCAACAAGGACGTCATACGCATCGACCACATGCGCCAGATGAAGAACCACAAGTGGACCAACATCAAGGACCAGGTGGACATGATCGAGATGCCGTCAGGCAACCGGATCATCCTGTTGTCAGAGGGGCGGCTGCTGAACCTCGGCAACGCCACCGGCCACCCATCGTTTGTCATGTCGGCCAGCTTCACCAACCAGGTGCTCGCGCAGATCGAGCTCTGGGCCAAGGGCGACCAGTACGAGAACAGGGTCTATGTCCTGCCCAAGCACCTGGACGAAAAGGTGGCCCGCCTGCACCTGGCCAAGATCGGCGCGAAGCTGACCCAGCTGAAGCCCGACCAGGCGGCCTATATCGGCGTGACGCCGCAAGGCCCGTTCAAGCCGGAACACTATCGTTACTAGGCGGGTCAGCGCCTCGCCGCAGTGGCGGGGCGCGATTTGGCTTGGAAACGACCGCCTTCCCCTAGTAGGTTAACGCACCGGCCCGGCAAGCGGCCGGATTTTTCGTGCGGGTGGACAGCCAGAAGGGAGAGTTTCATGAGCAAGCGCGCAGAATTGATTGCAAGGTACGCCGACGATCTGAAGAACAAGTGCGGGATGACCCCCGACATGGACCTGCTGACGAAGGTCACGATCGGGTGCGGGCCCTCGATCTACAATGCCGACAGTTCTGTGGTGGCGGCAAGCCAGCCCGCAGAGCTGGAGACGGTGAAGAACAACTTCCTGGTCAAGAAGCTCGGCCTGAAGGACGGGCCCGAACTTATGGATGCGATCAACGCGGTCATCGACACCTACGGTCGGTCCGAGCGGAACAAGTATCGCGCCGTTGTCTACTACATGCTGACCAAGCATTTCCGGAAGGAAGCCGTCTACGGCTGAGCGTGCCAGCCAATTCCGCGAATTCGATTGGAATTCTAGGAACTTCCCGTTTGCCGCCCACCCCACCTTTCTGTAGGTTGCTCGTGTCGGGCCAGTATGGCCGAGACCCGAAATTCTTCACGCGCGGTGGCTAGGGTGTGCGTGGGTGACGAAGGGTCCCGGTGCATGGCTGTACCGGGACCCTTTTCCTTTCATGGCGCGGTCCCGCCCATTTCGCAAACAACCCGCCATTCCTCGTCCGTCACCGGCTGCACACTGAGGCGGGTGTTGTTTACCAGAACCATGTCCGCCAGTCGCGGCTCGGCCTTGCAGGCGTCCAGCGACACGGGGCGGACGAAGGGCCGCACGGCGCGCAGGTCCACGCATTCCCAGCGGGGGTCGTCTGTCGTGCTGTCGGGGTGTGCCTCGGCAATGACCTCGACGATGCCGACAACCGCCTTGCCTTCGTTCGAGTGGTAGAAGAACCCAAGGTCGCCCACCTTCATCGCCCGCATGTTGTTGCGCGCCTGGTAGTTGCGAACGCCGTCCCATTCCTGCCCAGCCGCCCCTTTGGCGACCTGCTGGTCCCAGGACCAGGCATCGGGTTCCGACTTGAAAAGCCAGTAGGCCATTCTTCCCTCCAATAAGTGTCTATTCTGGCTTCAGCGGACGGGACAGAAGGACATCCATCACCTCCGTTACCGTGGCACTGCCGTCCAGCACTTCGGCGGTCGCCGACGCAATCGGCATCTCCACGCCGTGACGGGCGGCCAGCCCCAGGACGGTGCGCGCGGTGCCCACGCCCTCCATCGTCACGCCGTCCGGCAGGCGACCGTCCCGCGCCAGCGCCAGCCCGGCGGCGAAGTTGCGCGACTTGGCCGAAGCGCAGGTCAACGCCAGGTCGCCGAGGCCGGACAGGCCAGCAAAGGTGCGCGCCTCGGCCCCCAGTGCGGTGCCAAGGCGCACCATCTCTGCAAATCCCCGTGTCATGAGCGCGGCGCGCGCGCTTTCGCCCAGGCCCGCTCCGATGGCCGCGCCGCAGGCTATGGCTGTGACGTTCTTCAGCGCGCCGCCCACCTGCGCCCCGATCATGTCGCCGGACAGATAAAGCCGCAGGACCTCGGTGGACAGTTGCGCTTGCAGCTGCGCGCCCAGCGTCACGTCCGCGCAGGCCAGCGTCAGGGCCGTTGGCAGGCCGCGAGAGATCTCGTCGGCAAAACTCGGTCCGGTCAGGATCGCGATGGGGCCAGGATGGCAGCGGGCGATGATATCGGACTGCAGCGCCTCACCCGCGATCCCCTTGGCGCAGGCCACGACGGGGACCCCGGCGGGAACGGCGATTCCCGCCAGAACAGGCTCTGTTGCCGCTGCAGGCACGACCATCAGCACCACGTCAGCGGTTCCGACCCGGGGGGCCGCGCCGCGACCCGACCGGGAAACCGGGCGCCCCGACCGCGTCAGCGTGTCCGCCAGCGCGGTGCCGAAGGCGCCCGCGCCCACCACATGCACGACGCTCATGCCTTGGCCCCCCGTCGTCCGGACCCCAGCATCGGCGCTTGCGCGGTGTCGAGCGGCCAGCGTGGGCGCGCCGAAAGCGTCAGGTCGTCGATCAGACCCAGGCACCAACGCTCGTATCCCGCCCAGGCGATCATCGCGCCATTGTCAGTGCACAGGGCAAGGGGCGGCGCGGTATAGGCGACGCCGTGGTCATGGGCCACGCATTGCAAGGCAGCCCGCAGCGCGCCATTCGCGGCGACCCCGCCCGCAACGGCCAGTGCCGGAATCGCGGGGACGTGGTCCAGGTAGACCCGGATCGCCCGATGCGCCTTTTCGGCCAGTACCTCTGCCACCGCTGCCTGGAACCCGGCACAGAGGTCGGCCCGGTCCTGGTCTGTCAGCCCGCCCTGCGCCCGGACCAGATGATCGCGTTCGCGCAGGACCGCCGTCTTGAGGCCCGAGAACGACAGATCGCACCCCGGCCGGTCCATCAGCGGACGCGGCAGGGCAAAGCGCGCGGGATCGCCGCGGGCCGCCTCGGCCTCGACCGCGGGGCCGCCAGGCTGCGGCAGGCCGAGCAGTTTCGCGACCTTGTCGAAGGCCTCGCCGGGGGCGTCGTCGATGGTGCCACCCAGCCGGGTAAAGCGGTCGGCGGCTTCCACGATCAGGAACTGGCAATGGCCGCCCGACACCAGAAGCATCAGGTAGGGAAATGCCAGCCCGTCGGTCAGACGCGGCGTCAGGGCGTGGCCCGCCAGATGGTTGACCCCGACCAGTGGCGTGCCCGTCGCTGCGGCCAGCCCCTTGGCCAGCATCACGCCGGACAGGACCCCGCCGATCAGTCCCGGCCCCGCCGTCACCGTGATCAGGTCGATGTCGGACAGCGCCCGCCCCGCCCGTAACAGAGCCTGTTCCACCACAATATCGAGTTTTTCTGCATGGGCCCGTGCCGCGATTTCCGGCACCACGCCACCGAAATCAGCGTGCAGATCGGCCTGACCGGATACCACGTTCGACAGAATCGCGGGCTGCCCGGCGGCATCGACCTGCAGGACCGCCGCCGCGCTGTCGTCGCAGCTCGATTCGATGCCCAGGATTGTTGCCTCGGTCGCCACGCTTGCCCCGCCTTTGCCCTGCGAGGTAACACCCCCCCATGCCCCCGGCAATGCCAGCCCCCCTGATCCTGCTGACCCGCCCGCAAGCGGCTGCCGAGGCGCTTGCCGAGGCTCTGTGCCGACAGGGGGTGGCCCAGGACCGGATCCTCATCGCCCCGCTGATGGAGACCCGGGCCACCGGCGCGGACTGGTCACCGGATGGATATCGCGGGTTCGTCTTCACGTCATCCGAAGGGGTGCGCCACGCGACGGCCGCCCATGACCTGCGCTGGCGCCCGGCCTATTGCGTGGGCGACCGCACCGCAGAGGTGGCCGCGGCAGCAGGGATGGAGTCGACCTCGGCCGGCGGAACGGTGGACGATCTGGTGGCGCTGGTCGCCGCCCGCAAACCAGCGGCGCCGCTTCTGCATCTCCGGGGCGAAGAGACGCGGGGCGAGGCAGCCGCGCGCCTGACCCGGGCGGGGACGCCTGCGCAGGAGGTGGCGATCTACCGACAGGAGGCGCAGCCGCTGGACCCTGCGATCCTTTCGCGCCTGGCCGAGGCAAGCGTTGTCGTCGCGCCTGTCTATTCACCCCTGTCGGCGACGCGGCTGGCGGCAGAACTGGGCGTCAACCCGGTCAGGACGCATCTTGTCGCCATCAGCGCGGCTGCAGCCGCCGAATGGCCGTCCCGCGCGTCTGGACGCGTCACGCTGGCTGACCGTCCCGACGGCGCGTCGATGCAGCGCGCCATACTGGACGCCCTGCGGGTTGAGGCGGGGCAGGCGTCAAGCTAGGCTTCGAAGGCGCGAACGCCTGGTGCAGATTCGGTGCGGGGACCCCCGCACGAGGAGGAATGCGTGGCACGAACGACAAGGTCCGGCGGCAAGGCGGCCGGAAGCAAGGGCGTATCCGACACCGAAGCACCATTGACCGATCCGGCTATCGGTGACGCTGATCAGCCCGTTGCGCCGCAGCGCGAGTCCGAGGGCGCCGCGCCGGAAACAGTCACGGCCCCAACAGACGAGCGTCCGGCCGGAGAAGATGCGCCAACGCACGACCAACCCGCTGCGAAAGCCGACGATGCCATCGAGGACGCCGTCCTGGTGGAACCGGATACCGCGTCGGCGACGCCGGACGACAACGCAGCCAGTCCCGCGCGGCCGGACCAGGATCCGCCCGATGCCGAGGTCGAGTCGGAAACCTCGCATCCACCGCAGGCCGATCGACCGCAGGCGCCGGCGCATCCCGTGGCTCCCCAGTCACCGCCTCGCCCGTCCTTCGTGCCGATGGTCCTGGGCGGGGTCGTGGCGGCCGGCCTGGGTTATGCGGCTGCCTGGACCGATTTGCTGCCGCGCCCGCCCGATCCCGCCATGACGTCCCGCGTCGAGGCGCTAGCTGCCCAGCAGACCGCACAGGACAGCCGGTTGGCCGACCTTGCGGCCGACCTGGGCGATCTGGACGCGCGCCCGGTCGAGGACGCAGAGGCGCGCGACGGGGTGGCCGGGGCCACGCAGCGGATCGCGGATGAAAGTGCCACATTGCGCGACCTGATCGCACAGGTCGAGGCCCGTCTGGAGGCTGCCGGGGACGAGATGGAGGCGCTGTCCGACCGCTTGACCGCGCTGGAGGACCGCCCGCAGGTGACCGTGGCCCTGTCCGAGGCCGCGCAGGCCGCGGTCGAAGCCCAGATCGCCGCGCTGCGCCGCGAGGCCGCCGAGGCCATCGCCCGTGTCGAAGCAGACCGCGAGACACTGGCCGCACAATCCTCTGAACGCTTCGAGCAACTTCAAGCCGAGCTGCGGGCGGCGCTGGCAACCGTCGAGGCCGAGCAGGAAGCCCTGCAGGTGGCGCGCGCCGAGGCTGCCGCCGAGGCCCAGACCAATCGTCAGGCCGCCGCAGCCGCGTCATTGCGCGCTGCGCTGGATGCGGGCGGGCCCTACGCGGAGCCGTTACAGGTGCTTGCCGAGCTGTCGGGAAGGGCTCTCCCGTCTGCACTGACCGACCAGGCAGCCGACGGGATTCCAACGCTCGCCGCCCTGCGCGAGGCTTTTCCGGACGCAGCCCGCGCCGGTCTGGAGGCGGCCTTGCGAGCGCGGATGGATGCAGGCGAGGTCGGGCGGGTCGAAGGGTTCATGCGGATCCACTCCGGCATAAGGTCCCTGTCCCCGCAGGAGGGCGACGATCCCGATTCCGTGCTTTCGCGCGCCGAGGCGGCGCTTGCCGAGGCGGACATTGCCGGGGCCTTGGCACTGATCGACGCGCTGCCCCCCGAGGGACGCAGCGCCATGCAGGCCTGGGTAGAGCAGGCCGAAACCCGCCGCGCCGCGCTTGCGGGGCTCGACGCCCTCGGCGACAATTAGGAGATCCCCGATGCTCTGGTCTGTCATCAAGATCACCTTCTTCGTCGCCGCCATGGCGGCTCTTGCCCTTGGCGCCGGATGGCTCATGGAAGCCGATGGCGGTGTGCGCGTGTCGATGGCTGGGGTAGAGTTCAACCTTCAGCCCCTGCAGGCGGCGATTGCGCTGGCCGCGCTGATCGTGGCGCTGTGGCTGCTGCTGAAACTGGCAAGCCTGGGCTTGGCGGTTCTGAAGTTTCTGTCGGGAGACGAGACCGCGATCAGCCGCTGGTTCAGCCGCAACCGCGAGCGCAAGGGCTACGAGGCGCTGACTGACAGCCTGATGGCGCTTGCCAGCGGCGAAGGGCGGCAGGCGCTGGCCAAGGCGCAGCGGGCCGAGGGCTACTTGCAGCGGCCGGAACTGACCACGCTGATCGCCGCACAGGCGGCGCAGATGGCGGGCGACAAGGACAAGGCCGAGGCGGCGTTCAAGCGGCTGCTGCAGGACGACCGGACGCGGTTCGTCGGCATCCGGGGGCTGATGCACCAGCGCCTGGCGGCGGGCGACGAGGAGACCGCGCTGAAACTGGCGCAGAAGGCGTTCGACCTGAAGCCGAAGCACGAGGAAACGCAGGATATCCTGCTGCGCCTGCAAGCCGAGCACGGCGACTGGAAAGGCGCGCGCGCGACGCTGGGGGCCAAGCTACGCCACGGCGGCCTGCCGCGCGACGTGTTCCGCCGTCGCGATGCGGTGCTGGCCCTGTCCGAGGCGAAAGGCGTGTTCGAGGACGGCGCGTCGATCGAGGCGCGCGAGGCGGCGATCGCCGCGAACAAGGCCTCGCCCGACCTGATCCCCGCCGCGGTGATGGCGGCACGCGCCTACATAACCGATGGGCGACCGAAATACGCGACCCGCGTCCTGAAGAAGGCGTGGGAGGCGCTGCCCCACCCCGACCTGGCCGCCGCCTTCGCCGAGATCGCGCCGGACGAATCGCCGAGGGACCGGCTGAAGCGGTTCGAGGCGTTGACCGGGGTGCGGCCCGACGATCCCGAGACGAAGATGCTGAGGGCCGAACTGTTGATCGCGGCAGAGGATTTCCCCGCCGCCCGCCGCGCACTGGGCGATCTGGCCACGACCGATCCCACGACCCGTTCGCTGACAATCATGGCCGCTGTCGAACGCGGAGAAGGGGCGGACGATGCGGTAGTGCGGGCCTGGCTGGCGCGGGCGATCGGTGCGCCGCGCGGGCCGCAATGGGTCTGCGACAACTGCGGGACGGTGCACGGCCACTGGATGCCGGTCTGTTCGAATTGCCATGCCTTCGACACCCTGGCATGGCGCCGACCGACGCAGGCCGAGGTCATGGCGCCGACATCTGCCGGCATGCTGCCGCTGATCGTCGGCAGCCCCGTTGCGCCAGAGGCCGAACCGTCGGATCCCGAGGCAGATACCGACAATGACAACGTGGTCCCGATGCCCGGCCAGCGGCCGGCCGCAAATTAGGACTACACATCCGCCGTGGTGGGTGCTATCCGCCGCGCCGGACGCCGCAGTAGCTCAGCTGGTAGAGCACGTCATTCGTAATGATGGGGTCGGGGGTTCGAGTCCCTTCTGCGGCACCACACAGCACGACAGACAGACAGAACCGCGACGGTCGGAAAAATGCCACATCGTCAGCGGCGCAGGCGAATGAGCCTGTCCAGGTCGGCCCGGGCCGAGTCCGCGTCGTGAAAGACAAGGTCGATGTCGACCAGATCCGCGACCGCGTCCGCATCCAACGTCGCAGCCGGGGCCACCCCGATGATTGCCAATGGCGATTCGATGCGCAGTGCCACGACCAGGCGAACCAGATCGGCCAGCCGGCGTTCGGAACTCAGCGACAGCCCTATGATTGGCGGCTGCGTGGATCGGACGTAGTCGATCAGGCCTTCATGTGTCTGGCCGGTCTGGAGGTCGATGTCCCAGCCGGCAACACGGAACATGTCGGCCGCGATCGTGATGCCAAGGCCATGGTCCTCGTTTGGCACGGTTGCGAAAAGCGCCCGGCGCCGCCCGTCGATCAGAGCGCGCGCGGACGACCATTCAGACCGCAGAACGCGCATCAGGGCATAGAGATGACCGACCCCGACCGTGACTTCGAGAAAGGAAAGCCGGTCTTCTTCCCAGTCCTTGCCAAGCCGCCGCGCAGCAGCGCCAAGGAGCCCAAGGTAGATGTCCTGCTGCGACATGCCCTCGGCCCGGCGCGCCTCGATGAAGCGCAGGGCAGCGGTCGGCTCGGGCTGCACGAGAAGGTCGCAAAATGCGGAAAGGCTGACCTCGGCGACCTCGGGCACTGGGCGCTCTGCATGCGGCGCGGCCTGAGTCGAGACATGGCGCAGGATATCGCCGGCAAGTGCCGCAATCACCTCGGTGTCAAGCACACGCCGCTTCGTCGCGAAGAGCGCCGCTGTCCGCGAAAAAACATCGGGGTCGAGCGCGGTATTCTGCTTGCCCATGGGCCCTCCTGCCACTTCAGCATACATCCGGATGCAAACGTGGCAAGCGGGCAGGCTTCGTCGGTGCCGCGCATTCTGCAACCGTCCGCATGGCCGATGATCCTGATTGGCCGACGGTCCGATCAGATCGCGAAGTCTGCCCAGATCAGGTGATGATCGGACGCGGCGCGATGCGGCCGCGTCAGTTCCGGGTAGGTATCCCACCTGACCGGCCGAGAACCGGGCCAGGCACCCTTTCGGAACAGCCCACCGCCCGTCATCGCCGCGAAAAGAGCCGGCGACAGAAGTAGGTAATCGATCTTGTCGCCGTCGTTGCCCAGGCCGTAGGTGCCAATACCCCGGTTGCCATTGTTCGCGAGGAACTCGAGGTCGGTAAAGGCAGGATGGTCCGATGCGTCCCGAAGGTCCGTTCCGGCCAGAAGGGGCGCCAGGTCCGGGCTGTCGGGTGTATCGTTCAGGTCCCCCAGCACGACAATCAGCGTGGCGCCCTGTGCGACAAGCCGATGGTAGATGTCGGCCACGGCCTGCGCCTGCGCGCGCCGTTTTGCCCTGCTGGACGGGTCGTTGCCGCCGAATTTGGACTTGAAGTGGTTGGGTAGGACGAACAGCGCCTGGCCGCCGGGGGTTCCCACCTCGTAGACCGGACAGTCCCGGCTGAAGACCGGCTGGCCGTTCGGCATCCGCAGGTCCACATGGCTTTGCATCCGGCCAATGGGGAAGCCCGCACGCGTCGCCAAGGCGACGTCAATCCCGCGGTCGTCGTTGCCGTCGATCAGCATCAGGTGGCGGTAGGTTTCGGGCAGGCCCAGCTTGTCTGCAAACAATCGCTGGAACCTTTGCAGCGTCGGGCGGCTTTCGGCCTCGACCACGGCCAGCACGTCGGCGCCCGCGTCAAAGATCGTCCGGGCCGTCAGCATCATCGCGGTTTCGTCCACCGCTTCGGTCTTCAGTTCCAGCCACCCGACCCAGTCGTCACGCCCGGTCGCCACAATCTCGCGCGCAAGCGACCGGTCGCGCGGGCGGCGGATCAGCTGGCCGCGGATACGGCGCAGACGGACGAACGGACCCTCGTCCCGATTCAGGATGCCCAGCGCTTCCATCAGCACCAGCATCCGCGCCTGGTCGGCGGCGCTGTAGCTGTCGCGCTCGAACAGCTTGTTCAGTTCGGCATGGGCGTCCAGCACGTCGCGGTGGGCGGCGGGGGTCTCGTCGTTGAATACCTTGGCGCGGTCGAACAGATTCTCGACGTTGTAGGCGGCAATGCGCATGGACCAATTCTCCCGACGAACCCCCGCATCCTAGCACGGCGCGGAGATTCGCGTCAGGGCAGGCGGCGCAGGATTTCCAGACTGGCGTAGCCGTCGGGAACCATGCCGACCGAACTCTGAAAGGCACGGATTGCAGCGATGGTGTTCGGCCCGATTATTCCGTCCACGCCGCGCGTGTCGAAGCCCGCGCGCGTCAACCGTTCCTGCATCTGTCGGCGTTCGGCGAAACGAAGCGACCGGTCCTCGCGGGGCCAGCCGGCGCGGAAAGGGCCGCCGCCCTTCAGCCGGTCGGACAGGTGGCCCACGGCGATGATGTAGGAATTCGCCGTGTTGTAGCGCCCGACGACGTGGAAGTTGTCAAAGATCATGAAGGCGACACCGCGTGCGCCTGCGGGCAACAGGATCGATGCGCGCCCGTGGTCTGGGATCCGGCTTCCGTTCACATCCCGGACGCCCAGAGATGTCCATTCGGCCACGGATTTCTTGATCCGTTCCCCCGACTGGCCATAGTCGAACCCCCGTGGCAGCGCCACCTCGACCCCCCAGGGCTGGCCTGCCCGCCAGCCGAACCGGCGCAGGTAGTTGGCGGTGGATGCCAGCGCGTCTGCGGGATCGTCCGACCAGATATCGCGGCGCCCATCGCCGTGGTAGTCGGCCGCATAGGCCAGAAAGCTGGTCGGGATGAACTGGGTATGGCCCATTGCCCCGGCCCAGGAACCGACCATTCGGTCGGGCGTCGTGTCACCCGCTTGCAGGATCTTCAGGGCGGCCACCAGTTCGCCTTCGAAGAACCGCCCGCGCCGCCCATCGAAAGCCAGCGTCGCCAGAGCCGAGATCACGGGAACATCGCCGCGCACCCGGCCATAGGCCGATTCGAGCCCCCAGATCGCAACCACCACTTCCTTCTCGACGCCGTAGCGACGCTCGATCTCTGCCAGCACGCGCGCATGGTCGCGCAGCGCCTGGCGACCGTTGGACACACGGGTGTCGGATACCGCGCTGTCCAGATACTCCCATATCTGCCGCGTGAACTCCGGCTGGTTCCGGTCGCGCTCGATCACATCGGGAAGGAATGCCGCGCCGCGCATCGCCCGGTCGAAGGTGTCGGCGCGGACACCCTGGGCCAGTGCGCGCGACCGGAATCCGGCCACCCAACGGTCAAACCGCTGGTTCGATGTGGACACGACTACGACCGGGGCTGCCGTGGCCGCGGGACGGGCCTGCGGTCGTGGGCTGGTGTCGGGGGCTGCCATCGCCGCTTGGGCGAACGCCAGCGCAAGTACGAGAGTGAAACGTCGCATCGTGGGTCTGCCTGCCTGCCATATTGTTTTGCAAACAGCATAGCCCGAAAGACCGATGCAGGAAACCTGCGAGCGTGGGCGGCAGGGTCATTTCCGCCGACGCATGACCTTGCGCGCGGCAGCGGTCCGCCCGGCCTTTTCGCGCGCGCCACGCTTTCCGACCGGGCCCTTGCGCGATGGCCTGCCGCCAGCCGGCAGGGCATTGCCCTGAACTTCGAGAAGCTCCAGCATGATCCCGCCGGTCACGGGCACGGCCTCGGCCAGCCGCACCAGCACGCGCTGGCCCACGGTCAATGTCAGGCCCGTGTCGGCGCCCATCAGCGACTGGCTGCGCGCGTCATAGTGGAAGAACTCGCGCCCGATGCTGCGGATCGGGATCAGCCCGTCGGCGCCGCTCTCGTTCAGCTTCACGAAGGCGCCGAACCGCTGGATGCCCGAGATCCGGCCTTCGAATTCCGCACCAACCCGATCGGCAAGCCAGGCCGCCAGGTAGCGGTCGACCGTGTCGCGTTCGGCCGCCATCGACCGGCGCTCGGTTTCCGAGATGTGCCGCGACGTGGCATCCAGCATATCTGTTTCGGCGGAAGACAGGCCATCCCGGCCCCAGCCATGCGCCGAGATCAGCGCGCGATGCACCACAAGATCGGCATAACGCCGGATCGGCGAGGTGAAATGCGCGTAGGATCGCAGGGCCAGACCGAAGTGGCCGAAGTTCTCGGGCGAATAGTAGGCCTGCTGCATCGACCGCAGCGTGGCGATGTTGATCAGCTCGTCGGCATCGGTCCCTTCGGCTTGCGACAGAAGGCGGTTCAGGTGCGCGGTCTTGAGGACCTGCCCCTTGGCCAGCACCAGGCCCGAGGCCTGGGCCACCTCGCGCAGCGCCTCCAGCTTTTCCGGGGCGGGTTCCTCGTGCACGCGAAAGACCAGGGGCGTGCGGCGGGCCATCAGTTCCTCGGCGGCGGCGACGTTGGCCAGCACCATGAATTCTTCGATCAGGCGGTGCGCGTCCAGCCGGTCGCGGAAGGCGACGGACGTCACCGTGCCGTCGGCGTCCAGCTCGATGCGGCGTTCGGGCAGGTCGAGATCCAGCGGCTGGCGCAGGGCGCGGGCGCGCATCAGGGCGCGGTAGGCGGCGAACAGCGTCTCGATCGCCGGGACCAGCGGCACGCAGCGCGGTGTCGGGTGGCCATCTGCGGCCGCCTGCGCCTCTTCATAGGCCAGGCTCGCGCGGCTGCGCATGATTCCGCGATGGAACCGGTGGCCGATCTTGCGCCCCTCGGCGTCGATCCGCATGCGCACGGCCACCACGGCCCGCGGCACGCCTTCGTGCAGCGAACACAGGTCGCCCGACAGCCGGTCGGGCAGCATCGGCACCACGCGGTCGGGGAAATAGGTGGAGTTGCCGCGCAACCGCGCCTCGCGGTCCAGCGCCGTGCCGGGGCGCACCTGGGCGGCCACATCGGCGATCGCGACCCACAGGATGAACCCGCCCGGATTGGTTGGATCAGGGTCTGTTTCGGCACAAACCGCATCATCCCGGTCCCGCGCATCGGCGGGGTCGATCGTCAGCAGCGGCAGGTCTGTCAGGTCCTCGCGGCCGTCGGGGCCAGGCTCCTGCGCCGCTCCGGCTTCGGCCAGCGTCTCGGTGTCGAAGTCGTCGGGGATGCCGAATTGATGGATCGCGATCAGCGATACGGCGCGTGGGCCAGACGGGTCGCCCAGTCGGGTGACGATGCGGGCGGCAGGCAGGCCCATCCGGGTGCGCGGGCCGGTCGCCTCGGCCTCGACCAGTTCGCCGTCCTTCGCCTGCAGGGTCGCACCGGGCGGCACCAGCCATTCCCGGTCCGCGCCCTTGTCCACTGGCACGATCCGTCCGCCTTCGGCGGTTTTGCGAAACACCCCCAGCACCTTGGACGGGGAAGCCCCGATGCGCCGAATCAGCCGGCCGTCATAGCGCGCGACCTCGCCCGAAACCTCGGTCACGCGAGCCAGGATACGGTCACCCGCACCCAGCGCCGGGTCGCCGTCGCGCGGGACGATCAGGACGCGGGGTTCCGCCCCCTCGCCCGACCATTCCAGCGGTTTGGCCCACAGGTCGCCATCGCCGTCCGGTCCCTGCACCTGCAACACGCTTACGGGTGGCAGGCGTTCAGGGTCGCGGTAGGTCTTCTTCCGCTTCTCCAGATGCCCCTCTTCTTCCATCTGGTTCAACAGGCGCTTCAGCTCGATCCGGGCGGCGCCCTTGATGCCGAAGGCCCGCGCGATGTCGCGCTTGGCGGTGAGGGTGGGATTGTCCGAGATCCAGGCAAGGATCTGGTCTTTCGATGGGATGCGCGTCATGCGCCACCGCTAGCACGCGGCGCGGACGCGGTCAGCCCGCGAAATAGTCGGCCAGGATGCGCGCATAGATGCGCTTGAGCTGGCGGATATGGTCAACCTCCACCCGCTCGTCCACCTTGTGCATTGTCGCGCCGACCAGGCCGAACTCGACCACCGGGCAATGGGCGCGGATGAAGCGCGCGTCCGAGGTGCCGCCGGAGGTGGACAGGACGGGCACGACACCCGTCTCGGCCTCGACCGCGCCCGCGACCAGGTCCGACAGCGGCCCGGGCGGGGTCAGGAAGGCCTCGCCCGACACTCGCACCCGAACCGAGATCGCCACGCCGGTCTGCGCAGACACCTCGGCGGCATGCGATTCCAGCCAGCGCGTCAGGCTGCGGCCTGTATGAAGGTCGTTGAAGCGGATGTTGATCGTCGCGCGGGCCGTCGCGGGGATCACGTTGGTCGCGGGGTTGCCGGTGTCGAAGGCAACGGCGGCAAGTGTCGAAGCGTCGAAATGCTTGGTTCCGGTGTCTATTTCGGCCGAACTCAACTGATCGACCAGGCGCGCCAAGGCCGCCACAGGGTTCCTGGCGCGGTGGGGATAGGCGGCATGGCCCTGTACGCCCACAGCCTCCAGCCAGGCGGTCAGAGATCCGCGGCGACCGATCTTTATCATCTCTCCCATGCGCTCGGGACAGGTCGGTTCGCCCACCAGGCAGACGTCCATCCGCTCGCCCGTTTCGTCCATCCAGTCGAGGATTGCGACCGTGCCGTCGGTTGCCTCGCCCTCCTCATCTCCGGTGATCGTCACGATCAGTGCGCCCTCGGGCGGCGCGTTGCGTACAAATTCCGCCGCCGCCGCGACAAAGGCCGCCACCCCCGACTTCATGTCCGCGGCACCCCGGCCCCAGAGCGCGCCCTCGTGCTCTTGCCCCGCGAAGGGCGGTAAGGACCAGGCGGCAGGGTCGCCGGGCGGCACCACGTCGACGTGTCCGTTGAAGCCGAAGGTCCGCGGATGCCCCTTCGCCCCCCATCGCGCCACGAGATTCGCCACCCCGCCACGGTCAGCCCGCACACAGGTGAAGCCAGCCGCGGCCAGGGCGTCCGCTACCACCTGCATTGCTCCGGCATCCTCGGGCGTCACCGAAGCGCAGCGGATCAGGCGGGCGGTCAGGTCAACCGGATCGGTGTCAGTCATGGGCAACCTCCTGCCCGTTCTGCGTAAAGCGAACCCGGCAGGCGCACAATCGCCCTTCCCGGAGACCAAGACCTGTGGCACTCTTGCACAATAACGACCAGAGGCAGGTCGGGCATGGCCGTACCGGAATACCGGACGGCGATCGAGCGATTGAAGCACGCCGCGCAAGGCGGATCGTGCTGATGCCCGGCTGCATGAAACAGACCCCGAATCGGGGCAGCAGAGCAGGCGGAGCGACAGGCAATGGGCTGGACTGGTATACGGGATCACGCGGGCGGCCGTGTATTGCGGAACGTCACGGGGGTGGTCGAATCGGGGCTGCTGGCGCGGGGCACCCTGATCGTCGAGGCGCGGGCGCGCGGCGAGGGGCGGCACTATGACCAACTGGTCGACGTGGCGCTGGAGCGCGGCTGGGAGAGCGGGTTCCGCATGACGCTGACTCCGCGCCGGTTCGTCGAGATCGAGATTGTTACCGGGCGAAACCGGATTCAGCATCGACTGAGTCTCGGGCAGATCGACGAAACGACGCTGGTGCGTGTCACCTACAGTTGGAACAGCCCGGCCCGGGTTGCCTTGCTGACCGCGGAATTGCCGGAACAGGGGCGAATCCATCAACTGGAAATACTCTCGCCTCCGCCGCTTTCGGTAACGGATCTGCACGGGCTTGTGGCCGGAATCCCGGGATCGGAGATCGGGGCAGGCGTCACGGGGGTGGCTGTTGCCGACCATGTGGAACCGGTGGGCCTGGCGCCTGGGTTTGCCCGCGGCGCACTGGTTGAAACCGCCGAGGGGCCGCGCCGGATTGATCGGGTGCAACTGGGAGATCTGGTTGCCACCGCGGATGGCCGAGCGCTGCCCGTTCGATGGATAACGCGGCGCAGCCTGCCTGCGATCGGATCGTTTGCGCCGGTCACGGTTCCCATCAACTGGTTCGGTGCCACCGAAACCATGCTGGTGCCCCCGCTGCAGCGACTGATGCTGACCGGCGAGGATGCGCGGCGCGAATTCGGTCAGGACGCGGTGCTAGTCGCGGCGCGCGATCTTCCCGTCAGTGGTGTTCAGGCCGCCGAGATGGAGGATGGGGCCGAGGTCGCGTGGTACAATCTGCTTCTGGACGAGCACGCCTGCATCAAGGTTGGCGGAATCTGGGCCGAAAGCCTGTTCGCGGGAACAATCGCGAAATACCCCGAGATCCTGGCCACAACGCCGCTTGGTGCCCTGCCGCCGGGTGCGCTGCCGGTTCACCGGCGTATGGCAAGTCCGATGGTTCCGGCCCTGGATCCGGCATCCGAAGAGAGTGCCTCGATAGTGGCCCGATCCGCCTAATAAGACACTAATCCTGCCAGAACGGCGTGATCTGGGCGACGATCACGCTGTTCTCGGCCAGAGCACGCGCCATCAGGGCGCGTTCGCCCTCGTCGATATCGTGCCCCTCGGCCAGCCGATCCTCCAGCGTGCCATAGCCGGAAACCTCCAGCGGGTTCATGCCTGCCTGTTTCAGGACCACCACGGCCTCGCGCACCGCTTCGGCCTCGTCCACACCGCTGGAATAAAGCATCAGCGCACCGCCGGTGCTGCCATCAGGCAGACCGTCGCCGTCCTTACGGCCGACTTCGACAAGCAGGGTGTAGACCTGCTGAGGGCGCTTTGGTGCTTCCATGCGCGCGACGTGCCATGGGGATGGGCGCGTGTCCAGCATCCAGGGCTTGCAATGTTATAGCATAACATTTATCCGATCGGGCCTTCCAGCCCGCGAGGATGCGATGCAAAAACCAGATACACGCCTGCCCGTCACCGTTCTGTCCGGTTTTCTGGGCGCAGGGAAGACGACCCTCCTGAACCGGGTGCTGAACAACCGGGACGGGCGGCGCGTGGCCGTTATCGTGAATGACATGGCCGAGGTGAACATCGACGCCGATCTTGTCCGCGAGGGAGGTGCCCTTAAGGCGGAAGAGACACTGGTCGAGATGACCAACGGCTGCATCTGCTGCACCCTGCGCGAAGACCTGCTGACCGAGGTCCGGCGGCTAGCCGAAACGGGGCGGTTCGACCACCTGCTGATCGAATCGACCGGAATTTCGGAGCCATTGCCGGTCGCCGCCACCTTCGACTTCCGCGATGCCGACGGCGAGTCGCTGGCAGATGTGGCGAAGCTGGATTGCATGGTGACAGTGGTCGATGCGGTGAACCTGCTGAACGATTTCTCCAGTCACGATTTTCTTGCCGACCGGGGCGAGGTCATGGGGCCGGAAGACACCCGCAGCCTGGTGGACCTGCTGACCGATCAGATGGAGTTCGCCGACGTGATCGTGCTGAACAAGATCACCGACGCGGGGCCAGAAAGAACCGATGCCGCGGTGAAGATCATCAAGGCGCTGAACCCCGACGCACGGATGATCCTGGCGGACCATGCCGACGTCGAGGCGGATGCGATTCTGAACACCGGCCTGTTCGATTTCGACCGCGCGCACGAGCATCCGCTATGGGCAAAGGAGTTGTACGGCTTTGCCGACCATACGCCCGAGACCGAGGAATACGGCATATCCTCGTTCGTCTATCGCGCCCGCCGCCCCTTCGACCCGGCGAAGGTCAACGCCGTCCTGACGGGCGAACTGCCCGGCGTGATCCGGGCCAAGGGGCATTTCTGGGTGGCGACCCGGCCGGACTGGGTGGCGGAGTTCAGCCTTGCCGGTGCCCTGGCGTCGGTGAAGCCGCTGGGGACCTGGTGGGCGGCCGTGCCGCGTGCCCGGTGGCCCGAGAACCCGCAAGCGCAGGCCTACCTGATGCAGCACTGGGAAGAGCCATTTGGCGACCGTCGGCAAGAGATCGTGTTCATCGGGTCCGCCATGGACCGTGCCGGGATCACCGCGGCACTGGACGCGGCCCTGGTCGGGCGCGCTGACCGGTTCGAGCGGAACGAATGGCTGCATCTCGCCGACCCGTTTCCGAAGTGGCGCAAGGATCAGGCAGCGTAGGATGCCGCGGCGGAATCTTGTCACCCGGCTGCCTGCAAGGGCGCGAGATGGGTCTGCCATGGCGGCTTTCGACCTCCTGCCGCCCGAACTGCGCCGCTGGTTGCACGACGCTGCGCTGCCGTGGTCGCCACGATCGGTTGCGCGGCTCTATGCCCGCGCCCGGTCCGAGGAAGCGGACACGGACGCGGCGCTGGCCCGGTTGACCGCGGCAGAACAGGCGATGCTGGCGCGCGACAGGGTCTACCGGCGCGGCCCGTAGGTGCGCCAGAGCCAGATCAGCAACATCGCGCCGAGAACAGCCCCGACAAAGCCCCCTAGCCATCCGGCAAAGGTCGACAGCACCCGAAGAACCAGACCGCCGATCAGGGCGCCGAAGATGCCGATGGCCATGGTCTCGACCAGGCCGGTGTTCAGCCGCATCAGCCGAGTCGCGATGAACCCCGCAGCAGCTCCGATGATGATCAATGCGACGACTGGCATGGACGCATCATGACGGCGACCGGGCGATCAGCCAAGCCGTTCCGGAAGGACCAATCCGCGCAGCACCTCGGCCGCCGGCATAGGGCGCTTGCCCTCGCGCTGGGCCTCGAGGATCGTGACGGCGCCGGTACCGGGGGGCGTGCCGCAGGCAATAGTGAACCCATGCAACACCTTCCCCGCCGCCCCGCTGCCATCGGCCAGCCTCGACCGCAGCAGCTTGACCCGTTCGCCCCCGACATCGCACCAGGCGCCCGGAAACGGTGAAAGGCCCCGGATCAGCCGGTCGATCTGGGTCGCGGGGCGGGTCCAATCCACACGCGCCTCGGCCTTGTCGATCTTGGAGGCGTAGGTCACGCCGTGCCCGGTCTGGGGTTGGGGCGTCAGGGCATCCAGACGGTCCAACGCCTGCACGATCAGATCCGCCCCAAGCGCCGAAAGCCGGTCGTGCAGATCGCCCGTGGTGTCCTCGGGTCCGATCGGCACCGCCTGACGCAGCAGGACCGGCCCGGTATCCAGCCCCGCCTCCATCCGCATGATGCAGACCCCGGTTTCCGCATCACCCGCCATGACTGCACGGTGAATTGGTGCAGCCCCTCGCCACCGGGGCAGAAGCGAGGCATGGATGTTCAGGCAACCGTTGCGCGGCGCATCCAGAACCGGCTGCGACAGGATCAGGCCGTAGGCCACGACCACCGCCACATCGACGCCCAGCGCGGCGAAAGCGGCCTGTTCCTCGGGCGACTTCAGGCTGCGCGGATGCCGCACCGGCAGGCCCAGCCCGGTTGCCTGCGCCTGAACGGGAGATGGCCGGTCCTTCTGCCCGCGACCGGCGGGCCGGGGCGGCTGACAATAGACGGCGGCGATGTCGTGCCCGGCGGCAAGCAGCGCTTTCAGCGCCGGAACGGAAAACTCGGGCGTGCCCATGAAGGCAACCCTCACGGTTCGATCTCTCCGGTGCGGTGCAGCGTCAGGATGCCGTCGAGATGATCCAACTCGTGCTGGACGATCAGCGCCTCTGCCCCCTCGAACGGCCTTTCATGGCCCACGCCGTCCAGCCCCTGCCAACGCAGGGCCAGCGCCGCATGGCGGGCCACGATGATGGCACGGCCCGGGATTGACAGGCAGCGCTCTTCGCCCTCGGTCATGTTCGGGCAGCGTGCGACGATCTCGGGGTTCACGAAAACCAACGGCACCGGTGGCCCTGACTTCCACGCGGCATCCATCACGAACATGCGCTTCAGGACCCCGACCTGGGGCGCGGCCAGCCCACGCCCCGGGGCGTCATACATCGTTTCCAGCATGTCTGCCGCCAGAACGGACAAGTCCTCCTGCGGGTCGACGGGTTGGCAGACGGCGGTCAGGCGCGTGTCAGGCCAGGTGAGGATGGGCAGGATGCTCACGCCCGCACCCGCTCGCGCTTCAGCTTCACCATCTTGCGGGTGATCAGCTGACGCTTGAGCGGCGTGAGATAGTCGATGAACAGCCGACCATCCAGGTGGTCGATCTCGTGCTGCACACATGTCGCCCAAAGGCCGTCGAAACGTTCCGACTGCGCGGAACCGTCCAGCGCCGTCCAACGGACCTCGACCATCGCGGGGCGTTCCACGTCGGCATACTGCTCGGGAATCGAAAGGCAGCCTTCCTCGTATGTGCTGCGGTCTTCGGACGTCCAGGTGATCTCGGGGTTCACCAGCACGATCGGGCGCGGTGGCGCGTCCTTGTCGCGCACGCAGTCCATCACGATCAGGCGCGACAGCACCCCGACCTGCGGTGCGGCCAGGCCGATGCCGGGGGCGTCATACATCGTCTCCAGCATGTCGTCCGCCAGATTGCGCAGGTCGTCGGTGATTGCTGCGACAGGCTTTGCGACGCTTTTCAGGCGCGGGTCGGGATGGATCAGGATCGGACGGATGCTCATGAGCGGCAGATGTAGGCGATGGCCCTGCCCCGCGCAACGGGGCCTTGCGGCGACCGGACGGGCGGCTAGGGTCGCGCCGCACCACAAGGAGCCGACCATGAACGCTGACCCTCGTTTCGACCCGATCATCGACCGCCGCGGCACCCATTGTTCCAAGTGGGACATGATGGAGCCGATCTATGGCGTGTCGCCGGACGACGGGATCGCGATGTGGGTCGCCGACATGGATTTCCGGCCGCCCGCCTGTGTGGGTCGAGCACTGCAAGAGATGCTGGACCACGGGGTGTTCGGCTACATGGGCGACCAGAAAGTCTATCACGCATCGATTGTCTGGTGGATGGCGAACCGGCATGGGTGGGACGTCGATCCTGACACGATCCTTACGACGAACGGACTGGTCAATGCAGTGGGACTTTGCGTGGACGCCTTCACGGATCCCGGCGACGCGGTGGTGCTGTTCACGCCCGTCTACCACGCCTTCGCCCGGGTAGTCCGCGCGGCAGGCAGAAGCGTTACCGAATGTCCGATGCCGCAGGAACAGGGTCTGTACCGGTTGGATCTGGCCGATGCCGCGTCGCGCCTGACCGGCCGTGAGAAGATGCTGATCCTGTGTTCGCCGCACAATCCCGGGGGCCGGGTCTGGTCGGCTGATGAACTGCGCGCGGTGGCAGATTTCGCGAGGGCCAACGACCTTGTGCTCGTGTCGGACGAGGTCCACCATGACCTGGTGATGCCGGGCCATCGCCACATCGCCATGCCCCTTGCTGCGCCGGATGTGATCGACCGGCTGGTGATGCTGACGGCACCTTCGAAGACCTTCAACCTCGCAGGCGCCCACACCGGGCAGATGATCGTGCCAGACAGCACATTGCGCGCTCGGCTGGCAGGCCGTCTGGCTGCACTGGGCATTTCACCCTGCGCCTTCGGACTGACGACGACGACCGCCGCATACTCGCCCGAGGGGGCCGAATGGGTTGATGCCCTGACGGCGTACATCGACGAGGGACGCCGACGGTTCGATCAGGGGATCGCGACAATCCCGGGTCTGCGGTCCATGCCGCTGCAGGCAACCTACCTCGCTTGGGTGGATTTCGAGGCGACCGGAATGAAGCCTGCCGAATTCACGGCGCGCGTGGAGCGCGACGCCAGGATTGCCGCAAACCACGGGGTGACTTTCGGAGCCGGCGGAGAGACTTTCCTGCGCTTCAACCTGGGCGCGCCCCATGCGGTGATCGACGAAGCGATCGCCCGATTGCAGCGCGCGTTCGCGGACCTTCAGTAAAGGTCAGGTCAGCAATGCGCGCGGCGCGTCCGGATCACGTTCGAAATCAAGCGGGGCGGCGTCGGCAGCCGGGGTCGCGCGCTTGAACTCATAGATCATCTCGCCACGGTCCTCGCTGGCCGCCACGATCAGGCATTGGCACAGGTGCCGAGCCCCGTCGTAGACATCGACCAGCCCACGCACCTGCGGCGCGCCTTCCGCCTCGACCGCCAGACCACCGTCCCACATCCGCAGCACCGGAACGGTGATCGAACCCGCCACCAGTCGCAACCGACTTTTCCGACGCGCGGTTCGGATCTGCGCCTGCGCCAAACCTTCCCGAATCTCGCGGGAGAACACCTCGATCATGACACGTCTCACAGCAGCCCCACGACAGGATGAGGCATTGCTGGTGAACGTCAAGTCAACCATGCCAGTTACCCACAGACTGTTGACCGGCAGCGATCAGTCGGTTCGGGCGCGCGGACGCAGCACATGGGGATGGGCCGCGTCATACAGGGCACTGTCGCGGAAATCGTGCACCTCGCCCATGGCAGGGCCCACCAGAATCAGAGCTGTCCGCGTGATCTTTGCGGCGCGTACCCGGTCGCGGATGTCCGACAGCGTGCCACGGATCAGCATTTCGTCCGGCCAGCCCACGCGGTAGGCGACGACCACCGGGCAATCGGCGCCGTAATGCGGTGTCAGCGCCCGCTCGATCTCCAGCAGCGCGCGAATCCCGAGGTGGATCGCCAGCGTGGCGCCGGTGCGGGCGAAGTTCTCCAGTGTCTCGCCCGGCGGCATCGCGCTGGATTTCATGGCCACGCGGGTCAGCACGATGGATTGCGCGACTTCGGGGATGGTCAGTTCCTGCCCCAGCGCCGCGGCGGCGGCGACGTAGGCCGGAACGCCCGGCACGATCGCGTAAGGGATGCCGTCCGCCCGCAACCGCCGGATCTGTTCGGCGATGGCCCCATAAAGCGACGGGTCGCCCGAATGCACCCGGGCGACGTCCAGTCCGGCGCGATGCGATGCGAGAATTTCGGCGTGCGTCTCGTCCAGCGTCATCGACGCGGTATCGAAGATGCGCGCGCCTTTCGGCGCGTGGGCAACCACAGCTTCAGGGACCAGCGACCCTGCATAAAGGCAGACAGGACAGGCCGCGATCAGCCGCGCGGCCTTGAGCGTCAGCAGGTCCGGGTCGCCGGGCCCCGCACCGATGAAGTAGACGGTCATGCCTGCCCCCGCTGCTTCCGCGCATAGCCTCGCGGGGTATAGATCCTTCGGCCGTCGCCGGTATCCAGCGTCCGGGTCTGCGAGGACCCCACCAACACCACGGTCAGCATGTCGACCTCGTTGACCTCCAGTGTGCCAAGCGTGCGATGGGTCAACCGCTCGTCGGGACGACCAAGGGACGCTGCCAGAAGCACCGGGGTTTCTGCTGATCTATGGCGCAACAGGGTCTGTTTCGCCGCGTCCAGCAAGGTGCGTCTGGTGCGCGATACAGGGTTGTAGAAGGCCACGACAAAGTCACCCTCGGCTGCCGCCTGCACGCGACGCAGGATGTCCTCGCGCGGGGTCAGCAGGTCCGACAGCGATATGGCGCAGAAGTCATGCCCAAGCGGCGCACCTGCGCGCGCCGCCGCCGCCTGCAAGGCTGATACACCGGGCGCGACCACAACTTCGGTCCGATGGGCAGCGTCGCTGATGTTGCCCCGGTCGATCAGTTCCCAGACCAGCGCCGCCATGGCGTAGATGCCGGCATCGCCCGAACAGACAAGCGCGACTCGTGCCCCTTGCCCGGCCCGTTCCAGCGCATGCCGGCAGCGGTCTTCTTCACCGCCGAGGGGAAAATCGGCGCGCGCCTTGCCCGCGGCGAGTGGGCCAAGCAGATCGAGGTAAAGCCCATAGCCCACCAACTCGTCGGCCTCGGCGATCAGTCGGCTCGCTTCAGGCGTGCGCCATTCGGATTGCCCTGGGCCGATCCCTACGATCGACAGATGACCCCGCGGGCGCCCTGGCAGGGCGGTGATTGGCTTGGGGGCCACCGCCAGGGCCGCAGTCGCCATCGCGGTCTTGCGCTTGGTGTACCAAAGCACCGCATCCGGGCCAGCCCCGGCCAATGCCGCGGCCTCTGCCACCGAATGGGTGCCGACCTCGGCGAACACCACGTCGGAGGGGTTCTTGACCCTCGGGGTCTCGGTCTCCAGCTCGGACGCCCGGAAAAGGCGCAGGGGCAGGTCAAGGCTCTGTGCCAGCGCAATAACGGCTTGTTCGTCCGCTTTCAGTTCCAGCGAGAACACCCCCGCGAGGGCGGCGGGCGTCAGGCTCGCGTCGTCGAGAATCGCCCGCACCAGCCCCGCCAACTCTTCGGGCGGGCAGTTCCGCGCGCATCCGACCCCCAGTGTGGCGCGGACCGGGTGGAATGTCAGCACGCCGGCTTCCGGCGGCGCCGTCGTGCAGGAAATCTGAACCCCGTCCCCGCGGGGCAGGGTCTCCAGCCAACCGGCGCAAGCAGCCTCCTCCCCTGTCACGCGCACCCCCGCACCGGACAGGATCGCGGCCATGGCATCCTTGGCGAGGTCGGGCGTCCCCAGCCGCCACCCGGGGGGCGGCTCGTCCAGCGCCACGCCCAACGCCACATCTCCGGCCGTGGTGACAGCCGCAACCCCGCCCGTCAGCCCCGCGATCCGACCTGCAAGTCGGTTCGCACCGCGATGCCCGCCCAGAAGCGGGATCACCACCGACCCGTCCTCGGCCACCGCCACCACGGGCGGTTCGGCCCGCTTGTCGGACAACAGAGGGGCCACAGCACGGATCAGGATTCCAGCTGCACAGACACCGACCACGGGCACTCCTGCCGCGAACAGGTCGCGCACATGAGCCAGCGCGTCGGGGAATGTCGCGTCTGCGCCCTGCACACGTCCAGCGCGTCCGTGCAGGGGCGCGCCCAGTGCATCGGCAACCTGCCGCCCGACCACCGCCCCGTGGGCCGAGATCGCAACTACCACCGGGTTCACAGCCACGGATCGCCCCCTTTCACCACCAGCACCATCGAAAAGTAGGGCGCCTCCGACGGCGCCTCCGCCAGCGGCAAGACCCTCTCCGCCTCCAGGGTGGCACGCTCCACATAGATCGCGCGGTCCGTCAGCCCCGCCGCTGCGATCGCCCGCGCGATCTTGGGCAGGTGTCGCCCGACCTTCATCAGCACAACGGTATCCGCCTGCCCCAGGCGCAAGGCAAGATCCTCCTCGGGCAGGGGGCCGGGCAGGACCAGAAGCGTCTCGTTCCGCGCGGCCAGCGGCAGGCCCGCAACCGCCGCACAGGCGGTGACCGAGGTCACGCCGGGCACGATATCGACCCTGTACCTGCCCGAAAGCCGCGCGAACAGGTACATGAACGACCCGTAGAACAGGGGATCGCCTTCGCACAGGCAGACCACATCGGTGCCCGCCTCCAGCACTGCCGCAATCTCCCGCGCCGCGTGGTCATAAGCGGCTTGCGCGGGCGCGCGGTCCACCGTCATCGGCACGTCGATGGCGATTTCCCGGGTGCCCGGCGCGATGAGATCCGCCGCGATGGACCGGGCGAAACTGTCGCCCCCCGCCAGCCGGGGCCAGGCCACCACCTGCGCCCCCGCAATCAGCCGCGCGGCCTTGCGGGTGATCAGGTCGGGGTCGCCGGGACCAAGGCCCACGCCATGCAGAACGCCCGTCACCGCTTCACCAGGCTCCACTGCGTGACCGGCATCAGCGCGCGCCAGCCGCGGTAGGGGCCCACGGGTTCCGCCCGGTTGACCGCGATCTTCACGAGGTCCCCGCCGTGGATGGCCTGCAGGCGGATCAGTTCGGCCTCGGATTCCAGGGTCACGGCGTTGGCGACCAGCCGCCCGAGCGGTCGAAGTGCCTGCCAGCAGGCGTCGAAAACCTCATGTGACAGTCCGCCGCCGATAAAGACCGCATCGGGTGCAGCGAGTCCCGCAAGGGCGGCAGGCGCCTCACCGTCCACCAGTTCCAGCCGGGGTGCGCCCAGTGCCAGGGCGTTCGCGGCCGCCATCTCGCGCCGGTCGGCGCGCGGCTCGATCCCGATGGCGCGCGCATACCGCGCCGACCGCATCCATTCCACTGCGACCGACCCGCAGCCCGTGCCCACGTCCCACAGCAATGCCCCGCGCATCGGCATCAGCTTTGCCAGCGTCACGGCCCGCACCTCGCGCTTGGTCATGGTGCCGTCGTGGCGGAACAGCGCATCGTCCAGTCCGGGCACGCGCGGCAGAAGGGCCGCATCGGGGGCAGCGATGCAGTCCACGGCGAGCGTGTTGAACTCGGGCACCGCGTGGTCCCAGGTCGCCGCGCGGCCGTCGAACCGCTGCTCGCCCGCGCCGCCCATCGCGGCCAGGACCGTCAGGCGGCTTTCGCCAAAGCCCCGCTCGGTCAGGAAACGCGCGATCTGGCGCGGGGTCTCGGCCCCCGTTGTCAGGACAAGCAGTCTCTGTTCCGGCTG
>CAYYOE010000003.1:0-38369 GCA_964473055.1 uncultured Rhodobacterales bacterium
AAAACCGTTGTGGGTGCAAGCCCACCGTGGGTTCGAATCCCACCCTCTCCGCCACCCACCTAATCCAATGATATCATTATCTTTTCCCACGGAATTCACGTCGCGAATCCGGTGCCTTGGCGCGCGTTGGCGCTGCTGGAGACGCCGGTGGGCGACGCAATGTGCAGCATTCGTGGCCAGCGCCTCTGCGGGCAGCAACGTGCGGGTGTGTTTTAGTGGGTTTCCCTGCAGGCAGGGAACTTGTCCTGCCCCGAGGTGCCCGATCCCGGGCTGCCGCGCCCGGCACCGGCATGCGTGACGCTCTCTGAGCGGCGCTGAACCACCGGCCTTCTACGCCAGGCCGCAGAAGCGTTCCTGCGCGGACCAGTCGAGCGGCAGGACCTGGCGGGCGAGGTGTTCGAGGCAAAGCTCCGGGGGCTGGGTGCCGTTGAGGATGGCACGCGATGATCCCGGCGATCGTGGCCTCGAGCCGACTCCCCGGCAGCCTCCAGCCGGTGCGAACCGGCCCGCCCCGGATCAGCCGGTTCGAGACATAGTAGGCATGGCGCGTGCCGGCCTTCAGGCTGTGGCTGGGGGTCAGGCGATCGCCGGTCTCGTCGCGCAGCTTGCCCGTCAGGGCGCGGGATCCGCGCTGGTCTTCTGGCCCCGCTGCCGGCGGGCCAGACCCTGTCCTTGTGGCGGATTTGGCCGAGGTAGACCGGGTTGGTCAGGATCTTGAGGATCGGGCCGCGCGACAGCGGGTTGCCGCCCTGGGTCCGGCCGGAGCGGAAGTGGTGGTGCTTGGAGCGCAGGCCAAGCGCGGCCGCGTCCTGCTCGACGCGCGCCAGCGATCCATGCCGGTCGCAGAGCTCGAAGAGCGCCTGCACGGTCTGGGCCTCGGCTTCGTTGACCACAAGCTCGCGGGTGTTGGGATCGGGGTGCGGCGCGTAGCGATGTAGGCAACCAGCAGGATGCCCGATGTGCCATAAAGGGTGACCGGCGGGACGCGATGCGGGCCGCCCGTGGCCCGATGACCGATCCCCGCAGCCTACAACTGCAGCATGGAGAATTCCCGCGATGAGCACCACCTGGCCCCGACTTGACTACCTTGAATGGCGCGAGACCTGCTCCGCCCTGCATCTCTATTTGCAGATCGTCGGCAAATACCGGCTGGCGCATACACCGTGGCTCAACCATTCCTGGAACGCGACATTCTATGTCACGCCCACAGGCCTGACGTCCTCGCCGATACCGGACGGTCCGGGGATCGAGATCCGGTTCGATCTCCGCGAGCATGTGGTCGTCGGGACCTGCGGCGACGGCCGAATGGCGACATTCGCGCTGGGGCCGACCACGGTTGCGGCGTTTCGCGCGCGTTTCGCGCAGATGATCACCGACCTCGGGGGCACGCCGACCTTCAATGACATCCCGAACGAGGTGCCCTACCCGATCCCGTTCAGCGAGGATCATCGCGACCGGCCCTATGACCGGGATGCCGTGCAACGATACCATCAGGCTCTGGTGGCGATCGACAGGGTGATGGGCCGGTTCCGGACCTCCTTTCTCGGCAAGTCCAGTCCCGTTCACCTGTTCTGGGGGGCACTGGATCTCGCGGTCACCCGCTTCTCCGGGCGGCGCGCGCCGCTTCATCCCGCCGGGATTCCATCCCTTCCGGACGCCGTGGCGCAGGAAGCCTATGACCGCGAAGTGTCCTCGGCAGGCTTCTGGCCGGGCGGCAACGGCATCGACTACCCGGCCTTCTATGCCTATGCATATCCGGCACCGGGCGGCTATCGGGCCGCGTCGGTCCGCCCCGATGCGGCGTTCTGGCATGAGGGCCTGTCGGAGTTCGTGCTGCCCTACGATGCCGTGCAGCGCGCAGCCGATCCCGACGCGACCCTGATGGATTTCCTCGTCTCGACCTACGATGCTGCTGCCGACCTTGGAGACTGGGACCGCGATCTTCTGGAATGCACGCAGGGGCAGCCACGCCGGGTGCGCCCCCCCAGCGCACTGCAGGGGCCGGGCGCCGCCGCGACCATGGATGTCCCGGTGGAACGGGAAGACGGCGCATCGAAGGGGCGCTATCGCCTGGTCATCGATGGTCACGAGGCTGAGATGACCTACAGCCGCGCCGGCGACGGGCTGATCATTATCGACCACACCGAAGTTCCTGCGGCCCTGCGTGGCCGCAAGGTGGGTGAACAACTGGTGCGCCAGGCGGTCGAGGATGCGCGTCGTGACAAGGTCGCAATCGTCCCGCTCTGCCCGTTTGCCAAGGCCCAGTTCAGCCGACATTCGGAATGGCAGGACGTGTTGCGCCAGTCGCAGATCTGATGCTGGATGGCCCGAGCATTTCGGTTGACGAGCTGCTTGAGACCCTGGGCGCGGCACCGTCACTGCCGCCGTTCCCAAAGTCGCGCCGCACCGTGATCGAGGCGGGTCTGAAGCCGCTGAACTGATTGAAGCGATCGACAGCCGCTGGCCTGCACCGGAGGCCGGCATGACAGTTTGACAGACGCTCGGTGCGATACTGCACCGGTGATTCCGTTGAGGGAGGCGGGCCGATGGCCGCAGAGGGGTTGGGGCCAGTCATCGGCCCGGCGGTGGTGCTGATGGGGGCGGCAGTGATTGCCGTTCCGCTGTTCCGTCGGCTGGGGCTTGGCTCTGTGCTGGGCTATTTCGCCGCCGGTGCGCTGGTCGGCCCCTCGGTGCTGGGGCTGTTCACCGACCCCGACGCGATCCTGCATTTCGCGGAACTTGGCGTGGTGATGTTCCTGTTCGTGATCGGGCTGGAACTGCGCCCGCAGAAGCTCTGGGCGTTGCGCGGGCAGATCTTCGGGCTGGGCCTGGCGCAGGTCAGCCTCGCGATTGCCCTGCTGAGCGTGGCCGGCATGATGGCTTTCGCGCTGCCACCTGTCACGGCCTTCATCGCGGGCGCGGGCTTCGTGCTGTCCTCGACCGCCGTCATAATGTCCGTCCTGCAGGAACGCGGCGAGATCGCCAGTCCCGAAGGGCAGAAATCGGTTTCAATCCTCCTGTTCGAGGATCTGTTGATCGTGCCATTGCTGGTGGTCGTGGCGTTCCTCTCGCCCGTCGGTCAAGGCGATGGCGGGCTGCGCGCCCTTGCGCTGGCGCTAGCCGGGCTGGTGGCGCTGCTGGTTGTCGGACGCTGGCTGCTGGACCCGTTATTCGCGCTTCTGGCCCGTGCCCGTGCCCGCGAGGTGCTGAGTGCGGGCGCGCTTCTGGTCGTGCTGGGGGCAGCGCTTCTGATGGAAGCCGTAGGGCTGTCGATGGCGATGGGGGCGTTTCTGGCCGGAGTTTTGCTCTCCGGCTCTAGCTATCGCCACCAGATCGAAAGCGATATCGAACCGTTCAAGGGCCTCTTGATGGGGCTGTTCTTCCTGGCGGTCGGCATGTCGCTGAACCTTGCTGTCGTCGCCGCGGAATGGCTGCTTCTGCTGGCCATGCTGATCGTCTATGTGCTGGTCAAGGCCGTGGCCATCTACGCCACTGCGCGGGCCTTCGGTGGGGCCAATCTGCCTGCCTTGCGTCGCACCGCAATGTTCGCACAAGGCGGAGAATTTGCTTTCGTCCTCTATACGGCAGCGCTTGCAGGCGGGGTGATCGATGCGCGGGAGAATGCCATCTTCTCGACGGTCGTGATCCTGTCCATGGCGATCACGCCGATGATTCTGCTCGTGGCTGACCGGCTGTTGCAAGCGCCCCATGTGGGCTTGGACGGGGTCGAGGCGGCGGAGGGCTTGCGCGGGCAGGTCCTGGTGATCGGCTTCGGGCGGTTCGGCCAGATCACGTTGCAGATGCTGCTGGCGCGCGGCGCGCAGGTCTCGGTGATCGAGAACAACCCCGACCGCATTCGCGAGGCCGCGCGTTTTGGCTTCAAGGTCTACTACGGTGATGGCACACGACTGGACATCCTTCACAACTCGGGTGCGGCGACCGCACAGGTGATCCTGGTCTGTGTCGATGACCGCCGCGCGGTCAGTGCGATCGCCGAACTGGTCCAGCACGAATTTCCGAACGCCGCCGTGCTGGCGCGCAGCTATGACCGTGGCCATTCGATGGAGCTGATCCGTGCGGGCGTGGATTTCGAGATCCGCGAGACCGCTGAATCAGCCTTGCTGATGGGGGCTGAAGGTCTGCGCCGCCTTGGACTGGACGAGGCCACAGTGGCCGAGGCGCTGGAGGATGTCCGCCGCCGGGATGCGCAGCGCCTGACCGAACAGGTGCAGGGTGACATCATGTCCGGACGCGACAAGATCCTGACAGCGCCCGTGCCGGAGCCCTTGACGCCAGCCCGACCCATGAAAATCGAGTAGCCTCAGGATGGGCGAAACGATCCTTGGCTGCAGATCGGCGCCCGGTTCCCGCTTTCGCTGCGGAATGGCGAAAAGCTGCAGTAGAAGCGCGGCAATGGAAGGAGGGAAATCTATAGCTTAGGGGTCAGAGAAGGTTCGACGTCAGGCCTGCTCCCTCCGCCACCCACCCCGGCTTCTTTCCCTGATTTTGCATTCTCTGCGGAATTTGGCTGTGTTTCCGTGGGTCAGCGTGGCGCTTCGGCTGTGGAGACGTGCCATCTCGACGCCTTCGCTCGGCTTTTGCGGCCGTGTCTCCGCATGGCTTCCGTACCGAGCGGGAAATGTGCCGCTGCGGCAAGGACAGGGTCGACATGGCTCAGGACCTCGGTTGCAGCCAGGACGGCAGGTAGCCGTAGGCATTTGGTATCGTCACGTCTGGCAGGTCCACGCCAGCCGCTCGTATCCGCGCTTGCAACCGTCCGTCGTTGAAGGCGTCAAAGGTGTCGGTCGCACCTCCGATGTGGCGGCCGGCCACGAAAACCTGAGGGATGGTCGATGCGCCGGTGACCCGGTGAAGGGCCTTCCGCATCTCGTCGGCGCGCGACCCGTCCCGCCATTCCGGCCCGTCCAGGTCAATCGTCCGGTACGGGATGCCGGCCGCCGCGAAGAGCCGGCGCACCGACCAGCAGAACTCGCACCATTCCAGGGCGAATATGACGACGGGGTCTGTTGCGGCGCCTACAATCTGGTCAAGTTCGCTCAATGCCTCCGGCGTTGCCTCGGGGAGCGGCGCTGCCTGTGCCGATGCCGACGTGGCAGGCCGGTCGAACCGGCAGGATGGGGTCGAACATGAGATCTCTTGCTCCTCAGCGGTCATGTTTTCCGGCACCTCCGCAAAGAGCGGCGTCGAGAGATACCGCTCGCCCGTGTCGGGCAGCATGGCGAGGATGCGCCTGCCGGGGGCTCATCCTTTGAGTGCTTTACTCTCCGGTAAACCCGGGGCGGTTCAATGAGCCCGCCACAGTGTGGCGGGCTTTTTCCTGCGTACACCGCATCGGCGACATTGCCGTCTCACGCGGCCCTGTGACGATCTCCCTTGGAGACGTCCATCCAGGCCTGGCTACGCTTCATCTCCACGTTCAGTTCCACATGCGCGGTCTTGAGGCGGTCGAGCGTCCAGTCGAAAGACGCGATCTCTTCGGTCAGGCGGAAGAAACCACCGATCAGCGGGTCACGCGCGGCGGGGAAGGACATGGCGTCGCCGCCGAGGGCCGCCCGGGCCAGGAGCTCGGCATCCCTGAAGGCGTCGGTGATCCCGTGCGCTGTGATCGGATCCTTGAAGTACCCCGAATCCCCCACCAGTGCCCAGCCCGGACCGGCCGCCTGCCGTATGAACCCGGTGGCACCCCCGTGCACGAAAACCCGCCCGTCTAGCCCCGCCGCCGGAACAATATCGCCCATTACGGGCAGATGCCGCCCGATGGCACGCCGGAAAGCGCGTGGACTGCGGTCGCCCAAGGCGCTTCGAAGAATGTCCGGAGCGAGGGAAAGAAACAGGCAGGACTTGCCGTCATTCGTCGGGATGATCCCGCCCCCGGCACCGGGCGCATAAATCCAGTGATAGCCATCGTTTCCCAGCCCGTCGATGTAGCTGTATGCCAGCGCCGTGCTGTGGGTGCCAGCGGTCTGGACGGTGGCCCCGACGGCCCGGGCCACGGCCGAACGGCGCCCGTCCGCCCCTACGATCAGCCCTGCGGAAACGGTCTAGGTCGTTCCGTCCGCACGTCGGATCCCGGCCCCTGTTGCCCGTCCAGCCGCATCGCGAACCAGTCCCGCGAAGGAGGTGCGGAAGCGGAACTCCACCCCGGCATCAGCCGCGGCACACACCAGCGCAAGGTCCAGCACCGTGCGGCGCGGTGCGAACAGTCCCTCGCTTTCGGGCGTCGGTCGGATGTCCACCTCGATGGTTTCGTCGCCATAGTGGAAGACGGTGCGCCGGACCGGCGGCGTCCCCGCCTTTCGGATCGCGTCGAGAACGCCCCAACGCGCAAGTTGCCCCACGCCCAGACGCACCAGGGCATGGGTCGAAAGCGTGTCGGTCCCTGGATCGCCATAATCGATGCAGAGCACACGCGCTCCTCCACGGGCAAGAAGCATGGCGGTAGCCGCCCCGGCACAGCGTGCGCCGACAACGACGGCATCGTAGGTCTTCGGTCTCGGGTTGCTGGTCATGGATGTCGTCCTTCAGGCTGCAAGCGGTCGCAGATGGCCGAGGTGACGCAGGATCTGCGGGACAAGCGCCACCGCATCGCATCCGACGCCGTCGATCAGCGCCGAACTGCGGTGACGCATGAACGGGAGACCAAGAGTGAAAACCCCCGACATGGGAGTGATGCCGCCCGCTTGGCGGATCTCGCCGTCAGGCCCCAACACGGGCAGTCGCAACCAAGGGTAGGTGCGGCGATGGCCAGTCGCCCAGACGACGCTTCGTATGCCCATTGCACGGAGGTCTATCTGAGTGGGCGCATCTGGAATCATGGGCGGCAGCAACCATGCGTCGGGTTCTGACGGAACTGGGTCACCCGTGTGTGCGATGTACTCGTCAATCAGTCCCAGCAACTTGCGTCGCCGCTGCTCAGCGGCCTGGATTTCGGACTGAAGTGTCGGGGCCGTGTGAACGACCGGCCCCGCCATGAGGAGGGCACGACCGGTGATGCGCACACCAAGGCAATGCAGACGGTCGAGACCGATGGCCTCGCCCTGTCCGGGCACCGGGCCGCCTGCCAGTGGCAGCGAAGGCGCCGACTTCGGGGCGCCAATCCCTGCGGGCCGTGGCTCGCGCAGGAAACCGCTGGCGTCGAGCCATGCGAAAAGGTCACGCCCGCGATAGCGACGTGGCGCACGGACGTGTCGGCCAGTCGCCAACGTTACGGCATGGTCTGTGGCCGCCAGTTCAGCCGCAATCTGGGCGCCCGATGCAGAGGCGCCGACCACCAGGACACCTCCCGGCGGCAAGGCCGAGGCGTGGAAGCGGTCGGCCTTGATCTGTTCTACCCAGGACGGGAGATCGCGCGCCCAACCCGGCACGGCCGGTCGATCGCAAGCGCCGGTGGCGACCACAACCGCGCGCGCGAGAATAAGGCCCCGCGAAGTCGTCAGCAGGAACCGATCACCCCATTGTTGGACGGCTTCGACTGCTGTGCCAAGGCGCAGCGGCACGGACCGGGCTTCGGCATGGTTGTCAAGAAGGAACGCGAACGACTGGATCGGCAGAAAACTGTCGGGATGGTCAGAGGGTGGCGCGAAGCCCGGCAGTCGGGTCATCCAGGCCGGGGTAAGCAGCCAAAGGCTCGGACGGCGTTCGCCCAGCCAGCGCTCGCCCACGCGGCCACGCTCGATCACGACGTGGTCGATACCGGCCCGCCCGAGACAGACGCTCATGGCGAGCCCTGCCTGACCGGCACCGATCACGGCAACATCCGTGCGTTCCATGATTGCGCCTCTGGAAGATGACTGTTTGAGGAGTAGGGCCGCCACCAGTCCCGGTGGCGGCCCCGCCGGCTGCATCAGGCAGCTTTCGCCTGCGCCGGGTCGGGGCGGATGACCACAGTCGCGGCAACCGGCCAGATCGCGTAGCCTGGCATGCCCACGCGGGCTGCGTGATCGCGGATGGCATCCTCGCTCTCGGCCTCGTAGATGCAGAAGGTGCCAAGGCGGCCATCGGCCTCGGTCACGACGTAGGACCGGATCCAGCGCACGAGATGCGCCATCTCATCGTTGCCGATCCGGGCGGATCGCGCGGCGACCTTCTCGGGTTCGGCGTCGCTCGCCCAGGCACTCGGGCGGCGGATGACATAGAGGTTCATGGGTCTCTCCTTTCTGGTGGTTGGAATGCACGGGAACTCGTGCCGCACCTTTCAGGCGGCACGGGCCTGCTGCGCGGTGGTCGCGGGCTTCTCGCCAGGGAAGGCAACGCCACGCCAGTTGAAGCGGCCCCTCGGTCCGGGGGGGATCTTCACCCAGGGATGCAGGGGGGCGACGGGTATCGAGAGCGTGTAGGTTGCCGCGGTTCCCGTAAGCACGTCGTCTCCCGCCGCGTCCGTCACCGTGGTGAAGAGCGTGCAGATCGGCTTGTCCGTGCGGACGGAAACGACCTCGACTCGTGCCGTGATCCGTTCACCGGGCTTGACGGCTTTGAGGAACCGCCACTCGACGCCAAGAAACACCGTCCCGGGCCCCGGCAGATGCGTGGCAACGAGTGCGTTCAACAGTCCGCTCGTGACGCCACCCTGCACGACGACGCCACCGAGGGGCGTCGCCGAGGCAAGAACGTCGTCGAAGTGGATGGGATTGCGATCGCCGGTCATGTCGGCGAAAGCCGCCACATCCTGCTCGGTGACCACGCGGGAAAGGGTTGCGGAGGCCCCGATGACGGGGGCTCCGCGGCGCGTTCCGGCCCAGCCGGTGGATTGAGGTGCATACATCTGGCTTATATCTGTCTCCTTGTTTCCTTGGCCGGACCGACCTTTGCAGCAGGACGCCCGTGGCCTATCCGGGTTCAGGACGGGTCGGGGAGGAGCGACGGGTCGCCCCCCACGCTCGTCCACCGTCCGGTCGGCAAGTAGCCGCGCCAGAGACGGATCCGGACTGGACTGGCATTGTGACGCCCGACGGCGTTCCGCTGCGACGGGGCTTGGACGAGCATCTTCAGGCGTCGACCGAAACGGCCACCGGCACGCCATTCGTCAGGACGTCAAAGACGGCCGAACGCGCGACGGACTGCTCGACGATGCCCTTCAGTACTTCCGTGGTGGCGTCGCCCTTGATGCGGAAGCTGGCCCGGATTCCCGAGAAGCCGTTGCGGACCGACTCGTCCATTCCGAAGATGCCCTGCAGGTCGATTTCACCTTCGATCGTGGTCTCGACGGAATACAGCTTCACCTGGCGGATCGAAGCGATGTTGCCGATCCCGGCGGTGATGCAGGCCGACAGGGCGGCGAGCAGCAGCTCGACCGGCGTGGGCGCGTTGTCGCCGCCGACGAGCACTGTCGGATGGTCGCCTTCCACCACATAGGTGGACTTGTGCACATGGTCGCCACCGGCGCCCTTGAACCCCGAGAAGGCCGCGCGGCTGTGCGTCCCGCCAAGCCATTCGCCTTCAGCACGGAAGGTGAACCTCGCCAGGTCCCGCTGGCCCTTCACCACGCCGAGCGTGGGCACGTCGACGCCGTTCATCGCCACCTTGGCGGGTTTTTCGATGGTCTGGATTGTCATGTCAGTCTCCTATTCTCCTGTGATGTCCGGTTCTCGCGGATCGGGTTGGCCGATTGCTGGACAAGGGACTGCTAGGGCCGCCACGTTTCAGCGCGATGCCGCGCGGGTGCCCGGAACGTTTCAATTCCTTCGCCCTGGATCGAAGGTGCCGGTCGCGGTCGCGCTGGCCAACCGAATGGCATGCACGACTTGGGCGCTGCTGCGCAGGGGCAAGGTCTACAGGGATCCGGCGATGGCGGCCGCATAGGCCGATGTTGTCGGGTTGTCGCCGGATGTCAGAGGGGGCGAGGGAACGTAGGGACAGACGGTCAAGCGACCGGATCGGGCGAACCAGCATTCCGGACGGAGCGCAATCGAGCGCGGGTAAGCGTGTGGCGTGACCGCCATGCACAGGCCGGCGATGGCCAGTCGTAGACGGGTTATGCGGGCACTTTCACGGACCCAGCCAGCGCAGCGGCGCCTGGGTCAGCGCCGGGACAAAGGCCACCAGCATCAGGACGGCGATCATCGCCGCAAGGAACGGCACGACCGCCCGGAACGTGGCGACCAGATCCGCCCCCCCGGCCCGCGCCGTCGTGAAGATCAGCACGCCCAGGGGCGGGGTCAGCGCCCCGATCACCAGGTTCATCACGATGATCAGCCCGAAGGTGATCGGATCGAAACCGGCCAGGACCACCAGCGGCACCAGGATCGGCACCAGGATCACCATCGCCGCGATCATCTCCATGAACAGCCCGACGACCAGCAGGAAGGCATTGATCGCCAGCATCAGAAGCCAGGGACGCTCGACCAGAACCGCCAGGGACGCGGCGACCGTCTGGGGCACGCGCTCGAAGGCCAGGACCCAGGCAAAGGGCGCAGCGGCGGCGATGATGATCACGATCACGACCGTATCCAGCACCGCGTCCCGCAGGGCCGCCGTCAGATTGCGCCCGTTGAGCTTGCGGTACAGGAACGCGCCGCAGAACAGGGCATAAAGCATGGCAATCGCCCCCGCCTCGGTTGCGGTGAAGACGCCGAAGCGCACGCCGCCCACGATGATGACCGGCAGGATCAGCGCCGGGATCGCGGCGAACAGCGCATGCGCCCGCTGGGCGCCGGTGGGTTTGGGCATGTCGCCGCCATACCCGCGCTGGCGCGACAGGATCGCGACCACGATCATCAGGGCCGCCGCCACCATCAACCCCGGCACGATGGTCGCCACGAACAGGGCCCCGACCGAAACCGAGGCGAGGGCGGCATAGATGATCAGGCCCAGCGAGGGCGGGATCAGGTTGGCGAGCGTCGAACCCGCCGCCGTCAGCGCCGCCGAGAAGGGCCGGTCATAGCCCCGCTTTTCCATCTCGGGCACAAGCAGCTTCGCAATGGTCGAGGCATCGGCCGTCGACGACCCCGACACACCGGCCAGCATCGTGTTTGTCACCACATTGGCCTGCGCCAGACCGCCCCGCATGTGACCGACCAGCAGCATCGCCAGTTCGACCAGCCGCGGCGTGATCCCACCTGCATTCATCACCGCCGCGGCAAGGATGAAGAACGGAATCGCCAGCAGCGTGAAGGAATTGGTCGCCGCACCCATGTTCTGCGCGATGGTCACGAGGAGAATTGGATTGGCCGATGCAAAGGCCGTGAAGGCGCCGATCACCAGCGCGAAGGCCACCGGCACGCCGACCAGGATCGACGTCAGACCGACCAGGACCAGCACCACCGGCCCGCTCGCCTCGGAATACAGCAGGCCCGCGCCGTTGCGGATTGCCCAGTAGGCCAGCGCGGCGCAGAGGATCACGCCTGCCCCCCGCAGGAACCCGCGCCCGAGGTTGGTGGCCCCGGCAGGCCAGAACAGGAACAGAAGGTTCAGGGCCGCGCCGACCGGAACCGCAAGGAACAGGTACTTCATGGGCATCTGCAGCGCCGGCGACGCCGCGACGGCGCGGGACACATACTCCATCCCATGCACCATCAGCACCAGGCTCGCCACGGCCATCACCACGGCGATCAGGAACTCCAGCACGGCCCGGGGCCGGGGGCGCAGCAGCCGCGGCACGATGTCGATGGCGATATGCGCGCCCCGCGCCGTTGCCAGCGCCATGCCCAGCATCACCGCCCAGGTAAAGGCCCAGGCGGCCACTTCTTCGGGCCAGGGCAGGGCCGACCGGAAGCCGTAGCGCATGACCACCTGCAGGCAGGCCACCCCGACGGCGATCAGGATCAGCCCGATACAGGCGATTTCCAGCAGCCGGTCCGCGCCCCGACGCAACACAAGAACTGGTGACGGGGCACGCCCGTTGCCGGACGCCGGGTCAGCGGCGTCCGTTGTCTGCCGTGTGGACATGGCCAATCGTCAGCCAAGCGCCCGGATTGCCGCGATCATCTCGGCCGTCTCGGGGCTGACCGAACCGAACTGGTCGAACAGCGGCTCGGTCTGCACTTCCATCTGCGCCAGTTCCTCGGCGGGCAGGGTGAACACCTCGACGCCCTGCGCCTTCAGCCCCTCAAGCGTCTGGTCGGCCAGCGCGCGGTTGATGCGGCGCTGTTCGGCAAAGGCCTCGTCGGCCGAGGTGCGGACCAGGTCCTGCAGATCGTCGGGCAGACTGTCGAGCCAGGCCGCGTTCACGCGCACGGCCTTCGGCAGGAACCAGTGGCCGGTCAGCGTCAGGTGCTTGGCCTGCTCGAAGAACTTGAAACCCTCGACCGAGAAGACGTCCGAGTCGATGGCGTCGATGATGCCGGTCGACAGGGCCGAGTACTGTTCGGAATAGGGCAGCGGCGTCGGTGCAGAGCCGAGCAGTGTCCAGAAGTCGACCCAGATGCGCAGCTGCGGCACCCGGATCTTCAGGCCCTGCAGGTCGGCCAGCGAATGCACCGGGTTTTTCGACAGGATATGGCGGAAACCGGTCTCGCCATAGGCGACGAACTCGACCCCGGTCTTGTCGCGCGCGATCTGCGATGCCTTGCGGCCCAGGTCGCCCTGAAGCACGGCGTCGACATGCGCCTCGTTCTTGTAGATGAAGCCCGGCGCACCTCCCAGCGCGGCGATCTCGGGCGCGATGGCTTCCTCGCTGTCGGGGCCGGCGGTGGTGACCTGGATGGTGCCGATGCGGCTGCCTTCCAGCGCTTCGGCCAGCCCGCCCAGCTGTGCGGCGGGGAAGTGCTGGGCATCGATGCGGCCGCCGGATTCGGCGTTCAGCCGCTGGGCCCAGGCTTCGAACGCGTTGGTGATCGGGGTTCCGATACCCTCGGTGTGGGCGATCCGGCAGACGTAGGTCTGCTGCGCAAGGCCGCGTCGGGCGAAGGCGGGCATGGCAAGCGCTGCTGCCCCCGCGGCAAGGATCGAACGGCGACTGTGCCGGCCCGGTGTATTGATTTTCATGGCTTTTCCTCCCTGGAACGTGGCGCTCCTGAGGCTGGCATGGCGCAAGATCCCCTCTCGGCCACGGCTTGCCCCGAAGCCGCCATACCGGTATGTTGCACGAGCGAACCACGTTGACAACACGAAAACGTGCAACAAGTACTTAGCCGATGAACATCGAACTCGAACCCACGAAGCCCCTCGCCGGACAGTTGATTGCACAACTCCGCCGACGGATCGCGGCCATCGACCTGCCACCGGGCTCTGCCTTGTCCGAAAAGGACATTGCCGCACAGTTCAATGTCTCGCGCCAACCCGTGCGCGAGGCCTTCATCAAGCTGTCCGAGGCCGGTCTTGTCGAAATTCGCCCAAGCCGCGGCACCTGGGTGATGAAGATTTCGGTGCGCGAGGTCTGCAATGCCCGCTTCGTGCGCGAGGCCATCGAAACCGATCTCGCCCGACAGGCTGCCCGCCTTGCGGAACCGCAGCACCTGGCGCGGCTGCAGGATCTGATCGACCAGCAGCGCAGTGCAGCAGAGCGCTGCGACTTCGCCAGCTTCAGCGCGCTGGACGAGACGTTTCACGGGGCGATCGCGAATGTCCTCGGAAACGACTTTGCCCTCCGGATCGTCGAGACGGCCCGGTTCCAGACCGATCGCGTGCGGCTTCTGTCGCTGCCCGACGCGACGCCCATGAATGTCCTGATCGACCAGCATCAGGCAATCTTGGATCGTATCGCGCAGCGCGACGGCGATGGGGCGGCGCAGATGATGCGCCGCCACCTGTGCGAGATCCTGCTTGCCCTGCCCAGCATCGCCGCCGCGCATCCCGAGTATTTCTCGGACACCGAACTGCCGGATCACGCCAAATCGCTAGTCCCACATCGGTCTTGTCAGGAGAACTCGGTTTGATGCGGGTCATGGCGCCGGCTGGCATTCCCACATGACCAAACGCGACGCTTTCAAGTATTTCATACTTCGCCCGAAATCATCCGCCTAGCGGTGCTTCTGTACGTCCGCTTCCCGCTGTCGCTTCGGAACTTGGAAGTCCTGCTGCAAGAGCGGGGCGTCGATGTCAGCCATGAGAACGTCCGGTTCACCGCCGTGACGAGTGCCGAGAAGCAAGGGCGGGCCGTGGCGCCCCGGACGCACCAGTGTTTCGTGCGGTACCGGACGCAGTTGATCAACGAGTTGAGGGCGCACCTTTCCGGGCAAGCTGTGGCGACCTGCGGCGACAGCCGAGCGCGTACAGAGTCGCTCGCCCGCCGGCCTAAGAAGGTGGCAGAAGCGCGAGGGACAGGCCTGCGCGGCGAAAGGAATGCAGTTCCTCCTTGACACGAATCGGTTGCTCAATCGTCATTCTGTCCAAGAATTGTCGACAATCGACTGTAGATCCTTGTTCCCACATCCGCTTGGCGCCCCTGCCTGTCTAACCGGGGGGGCCTTGTGCGATATCGCGAGGAGGGCGTTGCAATGGTTCATGACCCCTACTGGGACCTTGTCCCGGAACCCGAAGAACCCGCGTTCGAGGCTGCACGCACGGCGCTGTTGATCGTCGACATGCAGAACATGTGCGCCCATCCCGAGGGCTGGATGGGGCGGCTTGGCACCGATCAGGGCAAGCCCGACCACCTGAAGGAACGCTTCGACTTCATCGCCGAGATCACGCCGAACCTGCAGCGCCTGCTCGCCCACTGCCGCAAGGTCGGTGTCGAGGTGTTCCACATCCGCGTGGCCTTCCGCACCAGCACGGGCCGCGACGGAAACTCGGACCTGAAGAAGCGGCGCGAGGGCACGACGTCCATGATCCCCTTCGACTACGAGATCCTCGACGCGCTGGCCCCGCTCGAGGACGAGATCGTGATCGACAAGACGTCGGTCAGCACGTTCAATTCCACCTCGATCGACCAGATCCTGCGCAACATGCGCCGCGACCGGCTGTGGGTCTGTGGGGTCGTGACCGAGGGCTGCGTGGAACTGACCGCGCGCGATGCCCGCGACCGGGGCTACCACGTCACGCTGGTCACCGACGGCTGCGCGTCGTCGCGCCGCGCCGCCCATGACGATGCGGTGCAGCGGATGACCGACGGTCATGTGATCCGCGGCCGGACCACCGGGGAACTGATCGCCATGTCGGCAGAACGGACGACCGAACCGGCGGAATGAACCGCCGGTCGCAACAATGACAGGGAGTGCCATCATGACTGGAAGGAATGCCATCCCGCGGCGCCTCAGGGCCTGCGCCTCCACCGCGGCGGTTTTCGCTGCATTTGCCGGTGCCGCCCATGCCCAGGGCGAACCTGTTCGCGGCGGCACGCTTGTCGTCGCCCGCCCGGCCGACGTGAACCTCTGGGACCCGAAGTTCACAAACGACAACGCGTCGCTTTGGGCACAGCACCAGGTGTTCGCCAACCTGATCCAGAACTCGGCCGACGGGCGGGAACTCAACCCCTCGCTCGCCGAGAGCTGGGAGATGAGCGAGGACGCCACCACCTATACCTTCAACCTCCGCCGCGATGCCGCCTTCTGCAACGGCGCGCCGATCACCGCGGCGGACGTGAAGTGGTCCTTCGACCGTGTGACCGAGCCTGACTCGAACGTCACATGGCAGTTCCCCGCCAACCCGCAGGTCGAGGTGGTCGACGATTACACGGTGCGCATCACGCTCGACCGGCCGAACGTGGCCTTCGTGAGCTACCTGACCCTCTGGGGTTCGCACATCCTGTCCAAGGACTACGCCGAAGAGGTGGGGCTTGAAGGAATGGCCGCCGCGCCGATGGGGTCGGGGGCCTTCTGCCTGGAGCGCTGGGACAAGGGGCAGGTCGCGGTGCTGACGCCGAACCCGGGCTACTGGGATAAGGAACGCCCCTATGTGGACCGCGTCGAGATGCGCGTGGTGCAGGACGACAACGCGCGCGTGCTGCAACTGCGGTCCGGCGAGATCGACGTGGCGCTGCAGATCCCGGCGTCACAGGCGGCCTCGCTCGAGAATGCGCCGGGGGTGGACGTGACCATGGTCACGATCTACGGCACCGCCGCCGTCGTGCCTAACCTGCGCACGGTGCCGCAACTGGCCGACGTGAAGGTGCGGCAGGCGATCGCCCATGCCGTCGACCGCGAGGCGATGATCGGCGCGATCCTTTTCGGTAACGGCGAGCCCGCGCAGTCGCCCTTCTACGGGCCGGGGATCCTGTTCCACAGCAACGAATTCGCCAACGAGTTCGACCTCGAGAAGGCGCAGGCGCTGATGGCCGAATCCTCGGCCCCCGACGGGTTCTCGGTCGATCTGATCGTGCCCTCGGGCGACGAGATGGCGGCACAGACGGGCGTCATCCTCAACGACCAGCTGTCGAAGATCGGGATCGACCTGCGGGTGGTGCCGGTCGAGGCGGGAACCTGGTGGTCGATGTGGTCGGGCGGCGAGTTCCAGATGGTCTACAAGCTGGGCACCAACGACGTGATCGACCCGGCCATGAACATCCCCTTCGACTTCTGGCCCAAGGACATCGGCGGGTCGGATTCGGCCTTCTCGGGCTATGTCAACGAGCGGATCGTCGAGATCAGCGTCGAGGCCGAGGCGGAACTGTCGCAGGATCGCCGGAACGAACTCTACCGCGAACTGCAGGAGATCGCGATGGAGGAGGTGCCGCAACTCTACCTCTTCCACCCCACGATCATCTACGGCACCCGCGAAGGCGTGGAGAACTTTGCCGTGTTCCCGACGAAGCTGCACCGCTTCTGGGAGGTCTGGAAGACCGAATGACGCGAACGGCGCCGCCCCCTGCAAGGCGGGCGGCGCCATCAGAACCGACATCCGGGCAGGGCAGGTGGATCTCGTCTCGTTCATAGGGCGGCGGCTTTTGCAGATCGTTCCCGTGCTGTTCGGGATCGTGCTGGTCGTGTTCCTGGTCGTCCGGCTGATCCCGGGCGACCCCGCGCGCATGATGCTGGGCGTCTATGCCTCTGATGAACGTCTGGCCGCGCTGCGGGCCGAACTGGGGCTGGACCAGCCGCTCTGGATGCAGTTCTTGCAGTTCCTCGGCAACGTGATGCAGGGCGAGCTGGGAACTTCGCTGGTCTACCGTCGCCCCGTGATCGAGGTGATCCTGGAACGGTTGCCGGCGACGGTCTCGCTTCTGGGCTATGCGGTCGCGCTGTCGCTTCTGATCTGCGTCCCGCTCGCCATGATCGCCGCCATCCGGCAGGGCCGTCTGCCCGATCAGGCGATCCGCGCGGGCTCGACGCTGACGCTGGCCATGCCATCGTTCTGGCTGGGGCTGAACCTTCTGATCCTGCTCGCCGTGGTCTTTCCGATCTTCCCCGTCTCGGGCTACGGCCGCACCCCGACCGAGCGTCTGTGGTACCTGTTCCTGCCCGCGCTCACGATCACCTTCTCGCTGGCCCCGATCCTGATCCGCACGCTGCGCGCCTCGCTCATCGAGGCGATGGTGGCCCCGCACGTCGAGTTCGCCCGCACCAAGGGCCTGCCGCAGGGCCGACTGATGCGCCGCCATGTGCTGCGCAACGGGCTGATGGCGACAGTCACGATCCTTGGCGTCAACATCGGCTGGCTTCTGGGCGGGTCGGTGGTGATCGAGAACGTGTTCACCATCCCCGGTGTCGGCACGCTGATCATCTCGTCGGTCACGGCGCGCGACTATCCGATGATCCAGGGCATCGCGCTGGTGTTCGGGCTTCTGGTCATATGCATCAACCTTCTCACCGACATCGCCTACGCGATCCTCGACCCGCGGGTGAGTTATGACTGACGGCCGGATTGCCCTGCACCCGGCCTCAGGCCTGCGGGCTTCGGGCCTTTCCACCCGGGGCGCGGCCACGCGGCTGTTCGGGCGGCGCGGGGCGCTGCTGGCGGGCGGGGGGATGCTGGTGGCGATCCTGCTCGCCAGCCTGCTTGCGCCATGGATCTCGCCCTACGATCCCATTGCGCAGGACCTGCGCAACACGCTGCAGCCGCCCAGTTGGCAGCACCCGTTCGGCACCGACAACTTCGGCCGCGACGTGTTCACCCGCGTGCTTTACGCCGCGCAGATCGACCTGCGGATCGGGTTTCTCTGCGTGTTCTTCCCCTGGGTTCTGGGTTCTGTCCTGGGCGGGCTGGCGGGCTATTTCGGCGGCTTTGCCGACACGGTGATCATGCGCACCGTGGACACCTTCACCGCCTTCCCGTTCCTCGTCATGGCGATCGGCGTGATCGCCGTGCTCGGCCCCGGTGTTACCAGCATGTACATCGCGCTGACGCTGGCAGGGTGGAGCATGTATGCCCGCATCGTCCGTGCCGAAGTGCTTGTGGCCAAGCGCAGCGAGTACGTCCTTGCGGCGCGCGCGCTGGGATACTCGCACGCGCGGATCATGTTCCGCCACATCCTGCCCAACGTGATCACGCCCACGATCATCTTCGCCATGACCGACATCATCCTGGTGATCCTGTCCACCACCACGCTGGCCTTTCTCGGCCTCGGGCTGCCGCCGCCCACGCCGACCTGGGGCACGATGATCGCGGAAGGGAAAGGCTTCATCTTCACCGCCTGGTGGATGATCACCCTGCCTGGCCTTGCCATTGTCCTTGTCGGCATCGCGCTCAGCCTGTTCGGCGACGGCGTGGGCGACTGGCTGCGGCGGAGGGACTAGGCGATGGAGCCGATCCTGTCGGTCCGCGACCTTGTGACGGAAATCCCCAGCGACCGGGGCACGTTGCGCGTGGTGGACGGAGTCAGCTTCGACCTCGCCCCCGGCGAATGCCTGGGCATCGTGGGCGAAAGCGGGTCGGGCAAGAGCATGACGTGCCGCTCGCTCCTTGGCCTCGTGCCGCGTCCGGGCCGCGTGGTGGGGGGGAGTGTGCGGTTCGGCGGGCAAGACCTTGCGGCGCTGCCCGAGCCCGCGCTGAACCGCGTGCGCGGGCGGCAGATCGCGGTCGTCGTGCAGGACGCGGTCGCGGCGCTGAACCCGGTGTGGCGGATCGGCGACCAGATCGGCGAGGCGATGCTGGGCCACGGCATCGCCAGCACCCGCGCAGAGGCGCGCGAGAAGTCCATCGCGCTGATGCGCAAGGTGGGTATCCCGGCGCCCGAAAAGCGGATCGACGATTACCCGCACCAGTTTTCGGGCGGGATGTGCCAGCGGGTGGTGATCGCCGCGGCCCTTGCCTGCGAACCCCGCGTCATCATCGCGGACGAGCCCACGACCGCCCTTGACGTGACGATCCAGGACCAGATCCTGAAGCTGCTCGTGTCGCTGCAGCACGAGCTTGGGCTGTCGATCATCCTTGTCACCCATGACATGGGCGTGGTCGCGCAGACCTGCCAGCGCGTCGCGGTCATGTATGCAGGCCGCATCGTCGAGATGGCGCGGACCGAGGACCTGTTCGCCGGTCCGCGCCACCCCTACACGACCGGGCTTCTGGCCTGCATGCCCGACCTCGACCCTTGCACCGCGCCGCGCCGACTGAACCCGATCCCCGGAATGCCGCCCGACCTGGCCACGCTGCCCGGCGGCTGCGCCTTTCACCCCCGCTGCCCGATCGCCACGGCCGAGTGCCGTATGGGCGAGGTTCCGGAATTCGAGGTCGCCCCCGGCCATCTTTCGCGCTGCCTGAACCACGGCCGCCTCGCGGGTGGCGATATCTGGGCGCGCGCCGCCGAGGCCCCCGCATGACCGGCCCCCTGATCGAGGTCCGCAACCTGACGAAAACCTACTCGGTCGGCGGCAGCCTGCTGGGCCGCCTCGTCGGCAGGGGCCCGCAGCGGCTCGACGCCGTGGCGGACGTGAGCTTCGACGTTCACCCGGGCGAGATCTTCAGCCTCGTGGGCGAATCCGGTTCGGGCAAGACCACGCTTGGGCGCGCGCTTCTGCGGCTGGTGGAACCGACCTCGGGCGAAGTGCGCCTGCGCGGCCGCGACCTTCTGGCGCTGACCCCGGCCGAAATGGCGGCCGCGCGGCGCGAGGTGCAGATCATCTTTCAGGATCCCTATTCCTCGCTCAACCCGCGGATGACGGCGGGCGCGATGCTGCGCGAGGTGCTGCATGTCCACGACATCGCGCGGGGCAGGGCGGCCGAGGCGCGGGTGCGCGAACTGCTCGCCCTCGTGGGCCTGCCGCCCGATGCCGCCGACCGCTACCCCAGCCGCTTCAGCGGGGGGCAGCGCCAGCGGCTGGGCATCGCCCGCGCGCTGGCGGTCGAGCCTGCCTTCATCGTGGCGGACGAACCTGTCTCGGCGGTGGACGTGTCCGTGCAGGCGCAGATCATGAACCTGCTGATCGACCTGCGCGACCGGCTGGGACTGACGATGCTGTTCATCACCCATGACCTGTCGGTGGTGCGCTATGTGTCCAACCGCGTGGGCGTGATGTATCTGGGCCGGATCGTCGAGATGGCGTCGCGCGATGCGCTGTTCGCGGCCCCCCGCCACCCCTATACGCAGGCGCTTCTGCGCGCCGCACCGCGCCCCGACCCTTCCCGCCGCAGCCGCGAAACCGCCATCGCAGGCGAGCCGCCTTCGCCCCTCGACCCGCCGCCGGGATGCGCTTTCCACACCCGCTGCCCGCTGGCCGACGCCCGATGCCGCGCCGAGGCGCCAGTCTTGCAAGATCTCGGGCAGCACAGCGTCGCCTGCCATCACCACGACCGCGCTGCCGCGACCCCGGCACCTGTCTGAGAAAGGATCCGACCATGGCCCACGACCCTTACTACGACCTCGTGCCGCCGCCGTCCGAACCGGCTTTCGATCCGCAGCGCACGGCGCTTCTGATCATCGACCTGCAATATCTCGATGCGCATCGCGACGGCTGGATGGGGCGGCTGTGCAAGCTGGCCGGCAAGCCCGACCACCTGAACGAACGCTGGGAGTTCATCGACGAGATCCTGCCGCGTGTGCGCCAGTTGCAGGACGCCTGCCGCGCGGGGGGCATCGAACTGATCCACATCCGGGTGAAGTACAAGACGAAGGACTGCCGCGACGGGCAGCGGTCGCTGCAGCAGGACACCAAGGCGCGACTGGCTGACGCACGCGATGACGAGTTCCTTGAAATGGTCGCGCCGCAGGGCGACGAGCTGATCGTGGACAAGACCAGCGCGGGAACATTCAACTCTGCCCCCCTCGATCAGATGCTGCGCAACATGGGGCGCGACCGGCTGCTGGTCTGCGGGATCGTGACCGAGGGTTGCGTGGAACTGACCGCGCGCGATGCCGCCGACCGGGGCTTCTACGTCACGATCGTGCCCGACGCCTGTGCGTCATCCACGCGGCTTGCGCACCACGACGCCCTGCAGCGGATGTCGGATGGCGGGCTGATCCGGCTGCGCAAGGTTGAGGACCTGTGCGGGATGATCGCGGGGGCCGCCGAGACCGCGAAGGTGGCCTGGTAATCCTCCCCGTTTTGACGGAGCGCGACGGTAGAACTCACGCGGCCATTCTCAGCTTCATGGCGGGGGTAAGCCCGCCGATACCCATGTTGGGGCGTTCGTTGTTGCAGGTCCATAGCCATTCGGTGGCGATATGCTGCACCTCCTCGATGGTCTCAAAGATGTAGAGGCCCAGCCCCACGTCTTGTAGACGTTGGTCAGCGCGACATGCAGGTCGGCGATCATCTCGTTCTCGTCGTCGCGCTTCGGGATATGGCGGAAGCAGGTCTCGCTGACCCCGAACGCCCGGCAGGCCAGCGGAATGCTGGCCCCCTTCGTCGCCATCGCCTTCTCGGCCAACTCCCGGCGCTGAGTTGGCCGCGTCGCTTTTTTCCAAGAGCCTCTCGAAGCAGATCGGCATGCATGGCTTCTCGGCGAAGGGCCGCGACGAACGCGACAGATACACCATTCCGCGGGACAGCGTTGGGCGCCGCCATTTGGGTCTGCCGTGAAGTCAGGCGAGGGGGCTGGCCCCACTTCCAACTAGACGGCGCTTCTGGAACCGGCCTGGACGACGTTGAAGCGCAAGGCCGACGGATGCAAGCCGCCGCAATGCACGATGTTCAACGCTGGAACCAGCACGGCGCTAAGGTCTTCGCCGGCGGCCGCGTTGGGGTTCACGTCGAACCGCGGAAAGTTCGAGGACGAAACCTCCAGCCTGATCCTGTGCCCAACCTCGAACCGGTTCGCGACCGGATACATCGGCACTTCGATAGCGACGACACTACCTTGGCGCAGGGGCACGATCTGGTCGAACCCGGCGTGGTAGCAGGCGCGCAGAATGCCGTCGCAAAGGTTCATGGCAAACCCTTGGGGGTAGTCCGGGTTCGGCGGGCAGACATCCACGAGCTTTGCGGTAAAGTCTGTCGTCGGCCGGTCGGATTCGACGAACAGGCGCAGCGACACATTGCCGGCAATCGTCACCGGGCGGTGAAGTGGTGGGGTCTCGAAGACCAGGACATCCGGGCGACTGGTCAGAGGCATGCCCGGCGCGCGCGCCCCGAACACCGTTGCCGTCTCGCGCTGGTCAAAGGCGCCGCCCTCCATCAGCGGCGCTCCCGAGGTGATCGGCCCTCCGATGGTGGGAACCGGATTGGCCGGATCGAACACATAGCTGCGGGCCCCGTCCGTGACCTCTCCGCCAAAGCACAGGCTGCCGTCGGCCGAGAGGTGCAGTTCGACCGGGCGGCTATCCTCGGGTGGCCAACTTTGCGCGATGTGCCAGCGACCGCCGTGGTCCATGCGCCCGTCCGGTTTGCGCCGTCCGCTGCCACCTCCCATCGTGAAGTAACGCACCCGCGGCTCACCCGGCAGGCGTGTCCCCACAAGATGGCGACGGAAGGTGTCGACGCGCCAGGTCACGAAGTCGCGGCCCGTGCCACCCTCGAACGTCGCTGCTGGGCCGAAGTCGACATCGCCTGCAAACGTGCGTGACCGGTTGCCATGGGTCCACGGCCCGAGGATCAGCGCCGTATCGTGCCCGGCGGCCGACAAGCCTGCAAAGTTCTCGACCGCGGTCACGGCGTAGGGATCGTACCATCCGGAGATATGGACGCTTGGCACCTTCCGCATGGTGCTGTGCCACCCCGCCGCGTAGAGTGCGGGAATTCTCCAGTAGTCGTCGAAGGTGCCGCGTTCCCATTGCTGGAACAGATAGTCTTCGTAGTCCGGCACCGGGGAAAGGGGGGAATGCCCGCGTTTCCAGGGCAGCCGCCGGAACCAGGCGGCAATGTCGGTGGCTTCCAGTGCGGCCTTCGCCACCGGATCGGCCGCGGCCGCGCGCGAGCGCAGGGCGTGACGGAAGGCCCAGGTGACCTGCTTCAGTTCCAGCGCCCCGCCGAAGCGGATGCCACCCTGGTAGGCATTGGCAAACCCGCCGCAGTCGCAGACCAGCGCGGCCAACGCAGGCGGGTTCAGACAGGCTGCGGCCATCTGGGTATGGGCCGAGTAGGACAGCCCCATGGTCCCCACCTGCCCGTCGCACCAGTCCTGCGCGGCGATCCATGCGATGGTATCGAACCCGTCCTCGGCCTCTCCTCGGTATTTGGTGAACCGTCCCTCCGACCCATAGCGCCCCCGGCAATCCTGGAACACCACGGCAAAGCCCGCGGCGGTAAAGAACCCGGCCAGTTCCTCGCGTCCGAAGACGTCAGGGTGGTCGCGCGTGTACTCGTTCGCCCGCGCCGCACGCTTGTCGTAGGGTGTGCGTTCCAGGATCGCCGGCCACGGGCCCACGGATAGGCCGCGCCCGGCGCCTTCAGGCAGATAGATGTCGGTGGCCAACCGGACGCCGTCGCGCATCGGCACCATCACGTCGCGCAGCACGCGTTCGGCTTGCTTTCGGCTGGCCACCGACATGGATCAGTTCGCGCCGAGGTTGGTGATCAGCGACCGTCCGTCGGGGCTGGGCGTGAACGTCACGTCTCCCCGCACAGCCCAGTTGTTGCCCTCCCAGTAGAGCGGGACCAGCGCCATATCCTCGGCCGCGATCCTGGCCGCTTCCTGCAGGGCGGCCTCACGGTCTGGCGCCTCGAAGGCCGTCAGCGCCGTTTCCAGCGCCGCATCGAAGTCGGGGTTCGAGTAGCGGAACCGGTTGTTCGACCCCCAGCCGCGATCCTCGTCGTAGGTGCCGAGCACATTGCGCAGCGCCAGCGAGCTTTCCCCGGTGGTGATGCCGAAGGCCACCATGAACACCGAGAATTCGCGATCGGTAGCGCGCCCGAAATAGACGTTCGCCGGCACCGTCTCGACCTCGACCTCCAGTCCAAGCTGCGACCACATCTGACCGATGGCCAGAAGCACGTCGGTATCATTGACGTAGCGGCCTGCGGGTCCATGGATCGTCATCGACCAGCCGTCGCCATAACCCGACTCGGCCAGCAGCGCCCGCGCGGCCTCGGGGTCATGGGCAAGGGCGGCAATGTCGGGGTTGTGGCCAAAGATTCCGGCCGGCGCGAACTGGTTCGCGGGTGCGCCGGAGTTGAACTGGATCCGGTCCACGATGGCTTCGCGATTGATCCCGAGGCTGAGCGCCTCGCGAACCCGGCGGTCGAGGAAGGGGTTGCCGACCTCCGGGTCAATCATGACCGTGGTATCCTCGAACTGGTCGAGGCCCATGTAGACCATGCGTGCCGATGGCGCGGCGATGACCTCGATCCCGGCCATCTCGCGCAACCTGTCCAGATCATTCGGCGGAACCGCATCGATGAAGTCCACCTCGCCCGCCTGAAGCGAGGCGACACGGCTGGCAGCATTGTCGAGGAAGCGGATCGTCACCTCCTCGAAATCTGGCATCTCGCCCCAGTATCCGTCGTTGCGGGCGACGACCAGGCGTTCGCCCGGGGTATAGCTGACCTGGCGGTAGGGGCCGGTCCCCTGCGCGGCGGTCCCGCGGTCGAAGTCGGCGCTTTCGGCATCGCCCACGGACTGCGAGACGACGTAGATCGTGGACAGGTCGGTCAGCAGGTTGGGGGCCGGGGTGGCGGTGCGGACGACCAGTGTCAGGTCGTCCACGGCCTCGGCGCTTTCGATCGCGGCCAGGCGTTGCGTGAAGGGTGCTGGGCTGTTGGGCACCTCGGGAATTCGGTCGAACGTGAACACTGCGTCGGCGGCCGTGAACGGGCTGCCATCGTGGAAGGTTACGCCCTCGCGCAGCGTGAAGGTCCAGGTAAGGCGGTCGTCCGATACCTCCCACGCCGTGGCAAGACCGGGGGCAAAGGCGCCATCGGCGTCGATGTGAATCAGCCGGTCGTACAGGATCGCGGCCAGTTGCTGGTTCTGCCCGGTCGTGGCGAAATGTGGATCCATCGAACTGGGTGCTGCAGCAAGGCCGGCCGTCAGCGTTTGCGCAGCGGCAGTGCTGGCCAGGACCGTGGCAAGCGCCGTGGCCCCGAGGAAACGGGTCAGTCGTGTCATGGTATGGTCTCTCCCTGTGATTGGCCTGCCACCTTGTGGCAGGCGACGATGCGCCCGGGGGCGACCTCGCGCAGGGCGGGCCTTTGGGCGCGGCATTCCCCGTCTGCCAAGGGGCAACGGGGGTGGAAATGACAGCCGGTCGGCGGGTCGAGGGGCGAGGGGATCTCGCCTTTGATCGGGCGGAAACGGCGCTTGCCGGTGGCCAGGCGCGGCACTTCGTCGAGCAACGCCTGGGCGTAGGGATGCAGCGGACCTGCGAACAGCGCCTCGGTCGGCGCGGATTCGACCACGCGCCCGAGGTACATGATGACCACGCGGTCGGCGATGTGTTCGACCACGCCAAGGTCATGGCTGATGAACAGGTAGGCGAGGCCCAACTGCCCGCGCAGGTCCATGAACAGGTTCAGCACCTGCGCCTGCACGGACACGTCGAGCGCGCTGACGGATTCATCCGCCACGATCAGGTCCGGATTTACGGCCAGGGCACGGGCGATCGCGATGCGCTGGCGCTGACCGCCCGAGAACTGGTGCGGGTAGCGGGTGCGGAAGGTCGCATCGAGGCCGACCTTTTCCAGCAGTTCGGCGGCAAAGGCATCCGCATCGCGCCGGGCAATCTGGCCGTGGACCCGCGGCGCTTCGGTCAGAATGCGGTCGATCCGGTGGCGCGGGTTGAGCGACGACATCGGGTCCTGGAACACCATCTGCACCCGCAGGCGCGCCTCGCGGCTGTTGGTGGCGGGCTGGCCGCGCCAGTGGATCTCGCCCGACGTGGGGGCATGAATACCCGCGGCAACGCGCCCGAGGGTGGACTTGCCGCACCCCGACTCCCCCACCAGCCCGACCACTTCGCCCGGCGCGACGGACAGCGACACGTCATCGACCGCGTGAACCGTCTCGTTCGGAACATGCGCGCCCAGGCGACGGACCAGACGCACGGCCATGTCCTGCGGCTTCTCGAACCGCTTCGTGACGTGGAGCAGGTCCAGCAGCGCCGTCATGCAGGCACGCTTTCGGCAACAGGCAGCCTGTCCGTCTGCCAGCACCGCACGCCGTCCAGCAGCACTTGCGGTGCGTCGCACTCCGGGGCACGGAACTTGCAGCGCGGGGCGAAGCGGCAGCCGGACGGGCGGCTCAGCGGGGACGGCGGCGCACCGGGAATCTGCACAAGCCGCACCCCGCGCTTGTTGCGCGACGGCACTGACCCGATCAGCCCGCGCGTGTAGGGATGGCGCGGCGCGCTGATGATGGCATCTGTCGCGGCCTCTTCCACCACCTCGCCCGCATACATCACCGCCACCCGGTCGGCGAAGCCCGCGACCACCGACAGGTCATGCGTGATCCAGACAAGGCCAGTGCCGCGTTCCTCGACCAATCCCTGCATCAGATGCAGGATCTGCGCCTGGATCGTCACGTCGAGCGCCGTGGTCGGCTCGTCGGCGACGATCAGGTCGGGGTCATTCAGCAGCGCGATGGCGATGGCCACGCGCTGGCGCATCCCGCCCGAGAACTGGTGCGGATAGGCGCGCATCCGTTCGTCCGGGCTGGGAATGCCGACACGCCCCAGCGCATCCCGACAGGCGGCCCAAGCCTCGACGCGGGGAAGGGTGCGATGGGCGTCGATGGTCTCGATCATCTGGGTGTCGATGCGCAGCACCGGATTGAGCGTCATCATCGGGTCCTGGAAGATCATCGCGATCCGCGCGCCGCGCAGGCGCCGCATCGTCTCGGCGGGCATCCCGACCAGTTCCTGCCCGTCGAACCGGATCGACCCGCCCACCACGCGGCCCGGCGCATCCACCAGTCCCATGATCGACAGCCCGGTGACCGACTTGCCCGACCCGCTTTCGCCCACAACGGCCAGAACCTGCCCCCGGCTCAGGGAGTAGGACACGCCGTCCACTGCCTTCACCACCCCCGCCGAGGTGAAGAAGTGCGTCTGCAGGTTGTCCACGACCAGCAGGCTCATGTGATGTTCCTCGGGTTCAGGACATCCCGCAGCTGGTCGCCGACCAGGTTGATCGCGACGATCAGGATCAGCAGCGCCAGTCCGGGGAACAGACTGATCCAGTACTGGCCCGACAGCACGAAGCGGAAGCCGTTCGAGATGAGAAGGCCCAGCGATGGCTGCGTCGCTGGCAGCCCGACACCCAGGAAGGACAGTGTCGCCTCCAGCGCGATCGCGCTTGCGATCTCGACCGTATAGAGAACCATCAGCGGCGGCAGGCAGTTAGGCAGGAGGTGCCCGAACAGGATGCGCACCCGTCCCAGCCCCAGCGACTGCGCCGCCTCGACGTATTCGCGCCGACGTTCCGACAAGGCCGTGGCACGCGCCATGCGCGCGAAGGTGGCCCACTGGACGACGATCAGAGCAAGGATGATCTTGTCCACGCCGCGTCCCAGAACCGCAAGCAGGATCAGGGCGACAAGGATGGGCGGGAACGACAGGTGCAGGTCCACCAGCCGCATGATCACCGTGTCCACGCGCCCGCCGAAGTACGCTGCGACCAGCCCCATCGTCAGCCCGATCAACAGCGCGGCGGTGCACGCGATCAGCCCAACGTAAAGCGAAATGCGCAGCCCGTAGAGGATGGCCGAGAACATGTCGCGCCCTTGGCCGTCGGTCCCGAGCAGATAGGTCGCTCCGGTGAACCCAGCCTCACCGGGGGCAAGTCGGCTGTCCATGATGTTCAGGCTGCGCAGGTCATACGGGTTCTGCGAGGCGATCAACGGGGCAAGCACTGCCGCCAGCACGACCAGGACCAGAACCGCCAGCCCTGCAACGGCCACCGGGCTTCTGGCAAAGTCCCGGATGACCCGGCGATATGGCCGCTCCGGTGCCGGGGCGACAATCCGTTCCGGCGCGGCCGGGTCTGGAACCGGGGCCTGGCCGTCGACGGCGGTCATGACCGGACCTCATCCAGCCGGATTCGCGGATCTATCAGCGAGTACAGCAGATCGACGAAAAGGTTCAGGACGATGAAGATGACGACGATCACGATCAGGTAGGCGACGACCACAGGTCGGTCGAGCATCTGGATCGAGTCGATGATCAGCTTGCCCATGCCCGGCCAGGCAAAGATCGATTCCGTCACGACGGCAAAGGCGATCAGACCGCCGAAGGACATGCCGACCAGCGTGACGATCGGAATCAGGATGTTGCGCATCAGATGAACGAGCACGATCCGCCGCTCGGTCAGTCCCTTGGCGCGGGCAAAGCGGATGAAGTCCTGCGGTTGCACCTCGCGCACGCCGGATCGGGCGAGGCGGATCACCAGGGCAAGGTGCCCGATGGCCAGGTTGATCGCCGGCAGCGCAATATGGTGCAGCCCGTCAAGCGTGAACAGCGAGGACCGGATGCCCAGGAACTCGCCGACCTCGCCGCGCCCGGACACCGGGAACCAGCCCAGGCTGACGGAAAAGACCATGATCAGGATGATCGCCTGCCAGAAGTTCGGCACGCTGAAACCCAGGATCGAGCCCGCCATCACGGCCTGGCTGCCCGGCGACCCATGCCGGAGCCCGGCATAGACACCCAGCGGGATGCCCAGGACCACGGCAATCACGATGGCCGCGAAAGCCAGTTCCAGGGTTGCCGGCATGCGTTCGAGGATAAGGCCGAGCGCCGGGCGGTTGTAGACGAAGGAATTGCCGAAATCGCCCTGAAGAAGATTGCCCAGGAAGATGAAGTACTGTTCGTGAAATGGACGGTCGAGACCGAGTTGAGCGACCAGTCTGGCGCGTTCCGCCTGGGTGGCATTCGGATCTATCAGGATGTCCACCGGACTGCCGACCGCAAAGATCCCGGTGAAAACCAGGAACGACATGACAAGCGCAAGGAACAGCGCCTGCAGCAGTCTGCGGATCACATAGACCAAGGGACGCCCTCGTCGTCTATTCATCTTGCGAAGGGCTTTCGTGCACACCCCCCATCGCAAACTATTGCAGCGGTGAAAATTATGGGCAATCTTATGCTGTTCGTTGATTAGCCTATTCGCGAGCTGAATAGATGGAGCTTCGCCACCTCCGGGCGTTTCGCGCCACCATGCAGACTGGGTCCACCGTCGGCGCGGCCCGCGCACTCGGCGTGTCGCAACCTTCGGTCAGCCGGCTGCTGGCGGAACTGGAACGAGATTTCGGCCGCCCGCTCTTTATGCGGACCAACGGGCGCCTGATTGCGCGGGAGGCCGCAGAAGCGTTGCTGCCAGAAGTCGAGCGCGCGCTTGCCGGGATCGACGACTTGCTTGCGGGTGCGGCACCCGACGCGCGGCCGCTGCGCGTTGCCGCACCTGCGGGTATCGTTGCGCGACTGATCGGCCCGGCCGTCGCGTTGACGCAGCAAGATGTGCCAAACCTCCGCGTTCAGGCCGAAATCCTGTCCTACAACGATACTCTGGACGCGGTCGCGTCCGGGCGCAGCGACATGGGCTTTGTCAAGGCGCCAGTCAGCCACCCGGCGGTGACCGCGAAAGATCTCGTGGCGGTGGGCACCGACGTGGTGCTTCCGGCGAGCCACCGTCTGGCAACGCGGGCCGAGATATCACCGTTGGATCTGGTGGATGAACCCTTGGTTCTGCTCGGGCGGCACAGGCCATTCCGCGTGGACCTGGAGGACGAATTTGCGCGCGCGGGCGTGGGCATGTGCGTGGTGGTAGAAACGCACGCCGTCAGCGCAGCCTGCAGCTTCGTCCGGGAAGGTCTGGGCGTCACAATCGCCAATGCCCTCCTTGCCCGGGCCGAGGCCGGGTCGGGCCTCGTGTCGCGCCCGTTCCGGTCGGGGATCGTGCATCGTTTCAGCCTTGTCCAGGCACGGACCGCCGAGAGGAGCCGAATGCTGGGGATCTTCATGGGGCACTTGCATGCGGTCGTGGTCGCAACCCTGGACCAACCAGAGAACGCGTGCTGACGTCGGCCCGCGACCAGCAGCTTGCCGGGCTCAACTATCTCTCGCTGCGTCCTGCCGCTCGTGGGTGCTAACCTCATCGCTCGGGTGACGGTCCCAGCGTTGTAGGCGTCCTTCAGCCCGGGGACGTGCTTCACGGCACCTTCGCGGTCGCAATCGAACGGCTTCGGGTACTGGGGGGAACGACATGGACCAAGACGCCTGTCGCGCAGACGAAGCGCTCGAAGCCGGCTGCGGCTCGGGTTGCCAGCCGATCTTCCGGTCTTTCGGGCACGTTCAATCCACAGTCAGTCCGGGCCGCACAATGCCGGATCGAACGGATAGCGCGTCAGGTTCTCGGCGCCGTCCTCGGTGATCAGCACCTGATCCTCGATCTTGATCGAGAAGTCGCCGCCCTCGGGGCTGACCAGAGCCTCGATACACAGGACCATTCCCGGTTCCAGCACCGCCTCGAAGGCACCGTCCACCCAGCCGTCGGGGTAAGGCACGAAGGGCCATTCATCGCACAGGCCGACACCGTGCATCTTGCAGGAATACTTCTGGCGCTGAAACTGCGGCGCCAGCACATGCCCGCCATGGGTCAGGTCGCGGATCGAGACGCCGGGGCGCAAGCGGTCGAGATGGCTATCCAGATGGTCGCGCGCATGGCGCATCGCCGCGACCATGTCGGGGCGCGGCGACCGATCCCCGATCCACCATGTGCGCGAGATGTCGATGCAAATCCCGTAGGCACCGATCAGATCGGTATCGAAGGCGACGATCTCATTGTGCTGCACGATGCGCGGGCCGCATTCCTGGAACCACGGGTTGGTGCGCGGCCCGGACGCCAGCAGCCGGGTCTCGATCCATTCGCCGCCGCGCCGGATGTTGCCCCGGTGCAGTTCGGCCCAGATGTCGTCTTCGCTGACACCGCCGTTCGGCACCTGACTGCGTGCGAAGGCTTCCATCCCGGCAATGGCGGCTTCGCAGGCATGGTGCGCGCAGCGCATGGCGAGGGTCTCGTCCGGGCCCTTGATCGCGCGGGCGCGTTCGGTCAGTTCCTCGCCCTCCATCACCTCAAGGCCCGCGCGTTCCAGGGCGCGAAGCCCGTGCACCATGATCTTGTCCACCGCCAGCCGCCGGTTCGCCCCGGCATGGGCGCGCATCACCTCGTCCACCTGGCCTGCAAAATCGCGGGCATCCTGCGCGGTGCGGTCGCCGCAGACATTGTAGAAAAACGACGCCCCGGTGCGCAGTTCCTTTACCAGCGGATTGAAAGTCACCAGAAACGGCGCCTGCTTGTATTCCCAGACCACCATGTGCCCGTCGGCCAGCACCATGCAGGCCCGAAACGGATTGTGGCTGTTCCACAGCTGCATGTTGGTGGTGTCGGTTGCATACCGGATGTTGAGCGGATCGAAAAGCAACGCCCCGCCGTAGCCGCGCGCGATGATGGCCTGCACCAGCCTTTGGTGCCGATACGCGCGCATCGCGTCGAGGTTGGGCAAGGTCAGCCCCGCCTCGGACCATTCGCGAAAAGCCAGCTGCGTCGGTCCGATCTCGACCCTGTCATTGTCATTCGGCGAGCCGTCGCCCAGCCGGTCTCCTTGCGAGGGGTCGATCTTGCGGCGGACGTGGGCGTAGTGCTCGTTCACTGGCTTGCCTTGTCTGGCATCGTGGAAACCGGCCCCAACAAGGCGAAATCGCGGGGCTCACGGCACATCCTCTGCCAAGAAGGATCTCCTTGTCCGTCCGGTTTGCGACCTCGGAACAGGATCGGCATGAATCGCTGTCAATCAGCGTTGAACCGAACCCCATACTGGCGTCCAGAAGGGACCCCCTGTTTGGCATGCTGAACGCTGCTCTCGTGTGGCGGGACGACCGCCGGCCAAGCGACCGCCGGGGCTATCGTGGAAAAGCCGACGCGGCCTCACACTCCAAAGCCCCGCTTGCCCCGGCACCTTGATGCAGCAGCGGTTGAGTTTCCGGGGCGGAACGATGATAACCGTCGCATCCAGAAAGCTTGATCGAGGAGTTTCGCAGGTATCCGCATCGGCCGCAGGCATGAGCCATTTGTTCGAGGAACCCGACTATCTCCCGTCCCCGATCGGGACCAACCTTGCCGACGGCCAGCGCTGCCGCCTGGTGAAAGGTGCTTCTTTCGCCATGTCTGACGGCAGGACAGGCTTCGATCCGCAGGCGCCGGGCCGCGCGTTCGATGCCGTTCTGGTCTACATCGACCATGCCCCCGATCACCCACTCGCTCACCGCCCGACAGGTTTCCATCGCACCGCGGCGGCCTGGGCCGGCCCATTCCCCTTCGACAATACGCTGGCCGGACGGCCCTTCACCCAGACCGCCCGTCCTGCGGACAAGGAACGGTCATGAAGGACAGGGGGATCGAAACGATCGGGATCGCTGCCGCTGCCGGTTGTGCATGCGTGGTCTGCGACGGCGGGCCCCTTGCGCCTTTTGCCAGTCTGCAGGCGCACGATTATCTGCGCTGCGCCGATTGCGGGGCCACAGTCCTGGATGCACGGCACCGGCTGCCTCCCGCCGAGGAACATGCGCACTACCTGCACCACGAGAACGATCCCGACGATCCGCGCTACAGGGCTTTTCTGTCCAGACTGGCCGCGCCACTGATGGAACGGGTTGGCGCAGGCTCGTCCGGGCTCGACTACGGCTGCGGGCCGGGTCCGGCGCTTGCGGCCCTGCTGCGCGAGGCAGGGCACGAGATGGCGCTTTACGATCCGTTCTTCGCGCCGAACACCGGCCCGCTGCACCGGACCTACGACTTTGTCACCTGCACCGAGGTGGCCGAACACTTCCACGCGCCCGGCAAGGAATTCGCACGATTGCGCGATCTGGTCCGGCCGGGTGGCTGGCTGGCGCTGATGACCTGCTTCCAGACCGACGACGACCGTTTCGCGGGCTGGCACTACCGCAAGGATCCCACCCATGTCGTCTTCTACCGCGCGCAGACCTTCCGCCATCTGGCCGAGCGATGGGGCTGGGTCTGCGAGATCCCCGCAAAGGATATCGTCCTGATGCGGCGCCCCGGCATGGGGACGGCATGACAAGCTGGCTGCACGAACAGCGGCTGCAAGCGGTCGAGGCCGCTGTGCGCGCGACCGAGGCCACAACTGTGCTGGACCTCGGCTGCGGGGACGGCGACCTGCTTGTGCGCCTCGCCTGTGACCGCCGGTTTGAAACGCTGGTCGGCGTGGATCTGTGTCCATCCGCGCTCGACCGGCTCAGGCGCCGACTCGTCTCGGTTGAGGTGAGAGTTGGCCAGATCGAGTTGCTCTGCACCTCGATGACCGACCTGACCCCGGATCTGGCGGGCTTCGACTGCGCCATCCTGATCGAGACCATCGAACACCTCGATCCCGGTCGGCTATCGCAACTGGAGCGCGGCCTGTTCAAGAGCTTGCGGCCTCGGGCAATCGTGATCACAACGCCGAACGCCGAGTTCAACCCCTTGCTTGGTGTGCCACCGTTCCGGTACCGCCACCCCGATCACCGCTTCGAATGGAGCCGCGCGCGATTCCGCAGATGGGCCGGACGCGCGGCGACCGAGGCCCGCTATGACGTGGATTTCGCGGATATCGGTGGCTGCCACCCCGATCTTGGGGGGGCAAGCCAGATGGCCGTCTTCCGAAGGATCGGGCCTGGTCAGGAGGCCGGGTCTGCCAAGGCCGCCTGACGCGTCAAGTGACCGAAGATCAGGTGTCGGACGCCGGACAGGCCCGACGGCATGGCGAAGCGGGAGGAGACCGGACAGGAGCGGCAGAACATCGGGGCGCGGCGAACCTACCCCCTCCGGACGTGACGGTTCACATCGTCGATCAGTTTCCGCGCCAGGGATCATCGGCGATCGACCGGTTGAGGTCGAGCATCGCCGACATGGCCTTGCGCGCCCCGTCCGGATCGCGCGCGGCGATCGCTTCGGCCACGGCAATGTGGCCTTCGCGGCTGACCTTCTCGTTCTTCGGATTCACGACCCCGAATTCGTAGGACACCCGCAGCATTGTCAGGATGATCTGCCGCATCTGCCGCATCACGCTGTTCCGCGTCATGTCCAGCAGCGTGACGTGGAACTGGCAGTCGGCGGCGAACAGCCGTTCGACATCGACCTGCCCGGGATGGATGGCGTTGGCGGCGTCCAGCAGGGTGCGGACCTGCTCGGGCGTCCCGCGCCGGGCGGCAAGGGCGGCTGCGGCCGGCTCCAGGATGGATCGCAATTCGGTCGTTTCCGCGAATATCCGCTTGATCCGCGGGTGCGCCGGATCGTGCCAGGACACCACGTCGCCATCCAGAAGGTTCCATTCCTCGATGGGACGGACCCGCGTTCCGTAGCGCCGCGCGGTGCGCACCAGACCCTTGCCCGACAGGACCTTCACGGCATCGCGCAGGGTGGCGCGACTGACGCCCAGCGATTGCGCAAGCTCTTCTTCCGTCGGCATCACCGAGCCCTCGGGATAGACATCGTTTGCAATCCGCTGCCCCAGGACCTCGACCGTCTGTTTTGCCGCGCCCGTGGGCAGGGACGACATGAATTCGGTCGGAAATCTCAGGTCGAGGTGCCGACGCGATGGGACCTCGGTTGTCGCATGTCTGATCTTCAAGCGCTGATGCCTCTTTACATATGATCTAAAGATGGCATTCTACATCTTGCGTAGAGCCACAAGACACACAGTGGCACCGAGCGGCAGCAAGCATCAAGACCTTGCGCTTCGGAAAGCGACCGATGGAGGAGGACCCCATGAACATGAAGTTTAAGATCTGTGCGGCTGCCATGATGGCTGCATCCCTTGTTGTCGGGGCATCCGATGCGGATGCCATGGAGATCAAGTTCGGCATCGGCATGCCTGAAGGGGAATCCCCCGAGTATCAGGCGCTGCTGCGCTTCAAGGAATACGTCGAGTTCAAGACCAACGGTGACATCACGGTGCGCCTGTTCCCCAACAACCAGCTGGGCGGCGAACGCGAGATGATCGAGATGGTCCAGCAGGGCAGCCTGGAACTGACCTTCCCGGCCGACGGCGCCATGAGCGGTTTCTACCCGCCGATGCAGGTCTGGTCGATTCCCTACATCTTCGAATCCGCCCCCGTCGCCTGGCATGTGATGAACAGCGATTTCGGCCAGGCGATGAAGGACGACATTCTGGAGACGACCGGCATCCGTGCGCTGGCCTTCTCGCAGAACGGATTCCGGTCCTTCACCAACAATGTCCGCCCGCTGGTCAACCCCGAGGACATGGCCGGCCTGAAGATCCGTACGATGGAAAGCCCGGTCTACATGACGATGGTCAACGCGCTGGGCGCCACAGCGGTGCCGATCAGCGGCGCCGAGGTGGTGATGGCGCTGCGGCAGGGCGTCGTCGACGGGCAGGAAAACCCGCCGCCGGTGGTATTCAACGGCGGCCACGGCGAAGTGCAGGACTTCTACACCCTGAACGAGCACACCTTCGGCCTGCACATCATCATTGCCAACAACGACTGGTTCACGTCGCTCGAGCCGGGGCACCAGCAGGTCATCCAGGACGCGGCCCAGCTGATGGCCTGGACCGAGAACCTGCTGAAGACCGAAGGCGACTGGCGCTACAGCCAGCGTCTGGCGGATGAGATGGGAATGCAGATCCACGTCTCGACTCCCGAGGAAAAGGCTGCCTTCAAGGCGGTTGCGCAGCCCCCGGTCCTGGCGTTCATCCGCGAACGGGTCGGCGACGAAACGGTTGATGCGCTGATCGCCGCGGTGGATGCGGCCAAGGCCGACCTCTACGGGAACTGAGCCATCCCGAGGCTTCGGCCCGGCCTCCCTTCCGGGGGCCGGACCGAGGCCGCGGGGGCGATTTTGCAACAGATCGCCCTGCAAGGAGGGTCGACCATGACTCGTGCCGCCACCCTTGCCGCCCGCCTTCTGGCCCGAAGCACGGAAATCTGCGCCGGCCTCTTGATGATCCTCGTCACGGTCCTGAACCTGACCCAGGTGGGCGGGCGCTACCTGTTCAGCACGGGCTTCGGCTGGACCGAGGAAGTGATGCGCTATTCGATGATCTGGCTGATGATGCTCGGCAGCGTGGCCTGCATCTTCCGGGCCGAACACATGGCGATCGAGGCGCTGGAAGGGCTGGTCCGCCCCGAGCGGGCGCGGTTCGTGAAGTCCGCACTTTACTCGGTGGCGGCGATCTTCTGTATCGTCATCCTGATCTACAGCTATCCGCTGGCCCTGCGGAACGCGGCGCAGTCGGCCCCTGCCTCGGGCATCCCGATGATCTATCCCTACGCGGCCCTGCCCGTGGGGGCGGCGCTGATGCTGGCACAGATCGCGCTGAGCTGGATCTCGGGGTTCGAACCTGATCGCGGAACGGATCCGTCGCCCGACGGCGACGATGCAACGGCCGGAAGGACGGGCGCCTGATGCTGCTGGTTGCGGTCCTTGGCCTCGGGCTTCTGTTCGTCGGCGTGCCCGTTGCCTTTGCGCTCGGCCTCGCCGGCATCTTCGGTGTCTGGCTGGCCGACATCCCGCTGAGCGTCGTGGCCACCCGGCTGTTCACCGGGGTCGACAGCTTCGTGTTCCTTGCGGTGCCGTTCTACATCCTGGCCGCCGAAATCATGAGCCAGGGCGGGATCACGACACGCCTGATCGCGATCGGTTCGGCCCTGACCAGCTGGCTGCGCGGCGGCACCGCCTTCGCCAATATCGGCACGTCGGTCCTGTTCGCCGGCATTTCGGGCTCGGCGGTGGCCGATGCGGCCGCGCTTGGGCGCGTCTTCATCAACGAGATGCCGAAGGAAGGGTACACCCGCGAATACGCCTCGGCGGTCACTGCCAGTTCCTCGATCGTGGGTCCGATCATTCCGCCATCGGGGCTTGCCATCATCATGGCGGCCGTCTCGGGATTGTCGGTGATCGACCTGTTCCTGGCAGGGATCCTGCCCGGGCTGCTGCTGGCCGGGGCCTGCGCCGGGGTCGTCGCCATCGACGCCCTGCGCGGACGGGTCCCGAAGCCGCGCCGCTCGACCCTGCACCGCGAAGGACTGGGCCGGATGCTGATCGAAACGGTGGCTGTCCTGACCCTGCCCGTCATCATCATCGGCGGCATGCTGGCGGGTATCTACACCGCGACCGAAGGCGGCGGTATCGCCGTCGCCTATGCCGTGTTCCTGTCGGTGGTCGTGTTCCGCGCGATGACCCTGAAGGGGCTCTGGGTGGCCTTTCTGCGGGCGGCGCGGACATCGGCCAGCATCTACCTTCTGGTCGCGGCGGCCACCATCCTGTCCTACGCGCTGAACATCCTCGGTATCTCGGCGTGGGTTTCGACCGCCGCGGGGCATTTCCAGGGCAGTCCGGTGCTGTTCCTGTTCGCCGTGGCGGGGCTGATGCTGGTCCTTGGCACATTCCTGGACATCGGCGCGGCGATCCTGATCTTCACACCGCTGATCATGCCCGTGGTCTACACGCTGGGGATCGACCCGATGCAGGCCTGCATGGTGATCATGCTGACCCTCGCGATGGGCCTGCTGACGCCCCCTGTGGGTGTCGTGCTGTTCGTCGTGATGCGCGTAGGGGACGTGCGGATGCTGCCGCTGATCCGTGCACTGGCGCCCTTCCTGCTGGCGCAACTGGCCGCCATCGCGTTGATCTGCCTGATTCCCGGCATCTCCAACACCCTGCCCAACCTGCTGAACTGACACACTGCCCACCACACCGACCCAGGCGAGAAGATCATGAAGATTACCGGCATAAGCACCGTCGTCGTGAACGCGATCCACCGCAACTGGGTGTTCGTGAAGGTGCAGACCGATCAACCCGGTCTCCATGGCTGGGGCGAGGCGACGCTGGAATGGAAGACGCGCGCGGTGCTGGGGGCGATTGCCGATCTGGAACAGTTCGTCGTGGGCGAGGACCCGCACCGGATCGAGCATGTCTTCGCGAAGATGACCAAGTTCAGCTTCTGGCCACTGGGGTCCATCGGGCTGACCGCCGTATCGGCCATCGACCAGGCACTGTGGGACATCAAGGCCAAGGACCTGGGTGTTCCGGTCTGGCAGCTTCTGGGCGGGCGGGTGCGTGACCGGGTGCGGGTCTACACGCATCTGCGGCGCGCGAAGATCGGCGCGCAGGTGGGGACCGAGGATATCGGCGCCTTCTGTGCGGCGGTCGAGGAAACGGTGGCGATGGGCTACAACGCCGTCAAGCTGGGGTTCGTGCCCTACTGCGCCTTCG
>CAYYOE010000004.1:0-28278 GCA_964473055.1 uncultured Rhodobacterales bacterium
TCAGCCGTTCTCGCGCAGGACCGACCCGGCCAGATACAGCGACCCCGCGATCAGGATACGCGCGGACGGATCGCGCGCGGCGATGCGGTCCACCGCCGCGGCCACGCTTGGGGCCTCCTCGGCGGCGAATCCCGCCTCCAGCGCGACCGCGCAAGTCTCGGCCGCGGTCAGGGTCGCCGTCTCGCCGGGGATCGACACGGCCTGCAAGCTGTCGGCCCGCGCCGCCAGCGGACGCAGGTAGCCCGCGATGTCCTTGGTGCGCAGCATGCCCACGACCATGTGCAACGGACGAGGGGCGAGCCGGGTGATCGCCTCGGCCAGCGCCTCGCCCGCGGCCGGATTGTGCCCGCCGTCCAGCCAGACCTCGGCCCGCGGCCCGGCCGCCTGAACCAATGGCCCTTGCCGCAGCCGCTGCAGGCGGGCGGGCCATTCGGCCTGCGTCACCGCCGCCTCGCAGATCTCGGCCCCAAAGCCCAGATGCCGCAGCCCGGCAATGGCCGCGCCCGCGTTGTGCACCTGATGCGCGCCGATCAGGTTCGGCAACGGCAGGTCAAGCAGCCCCGCCTCATCCTGATAGACCATGCGGCCGCGTTCTTCCCAGACCTGCCACTGCCGCCCGTAGGCCAGCAGCGGCGCGCCCAGCGCCTCGGCCCGCGCCTCGATCACCGCCATCGCCTCGGGGTCTTGCGGGCCGACCACGCAGGGGACGCCTTGCTTGATGATCCCGGCCTTCTCGCCCGCGATCAGGGCCAGCGTGGTGCCCAGATAGGCCTCGTGGTCAAAGCTGACGGGCGTGATGACGGTCAGCCGGGGCCGGTCGACCACGTTCGTCGCGTCCAGCCGCCCGCCCAGACCCACCTCCAGCAGCGTCCAGTCGGCGGGTGTGCGGGCAAAGGCCAAGAGCGCGGCGCAGGTCGTGATCTCGAAATAGGTGATGGGCTGGCCGCCGTTCGCCGCCTCGCATTCCGCCAGCACCGCCTCCAGCGCCGGGTCGTCGATGATCGCGCCGGCCAGCCGGATGCGCTCGTTGAAGCGCGCCAGATGCGGCGAGGTGTAAACGTGCGCCACACCGCCGGCAGCCTCGACACCCGCGCGCAGCATCGCCGTGGTCGACCCCTTGCCGTTGGTGCCCGCGACATGCAGCACCGGCGGCAAGGCCAGTTCCGGGTGGCCCAGCGTTTCCAGCAGCCGGTGCATCCGGTCCAGCGTGAGGTCGATCACCTTGGGGTGCAGCGCCATCAGGCGCTCAAGGATCAGGTCGGGTCGCGCGGCCCCGGCTTCCGGGCCTTGGGCGACAGGATCGACAGTGACAGGGGCGTTCACGGCAGCGGCTCCGGGCAGAGGCGGGGGCGGAAGCAGATCAGGAATGACGCGGGCAGGACGGGCCGTCGACCGTCAGGCCGGCTCGCCAGAAGTCCCGCTGGCGGGCGCGGCAGGCGGGGGTGGCGCCGGCAGGTCGCCGGCCACGGGCGGGGTCAGCCGCATCAGCATGCGCGTGATCAGGATCAGTTCCTCGCGCAGCTTCCCGCGGTGCGTCACCCGGTCCAGCATCCCGTGGTCCAACAGGTATTCCGCACGTTGAAAGCCCTCGGGCAGTTTCTCGCGGATCGTCTGCTCGATCACCCGGGGACCTGCGAAGCAGATCAGCGCGCCGGGTTCGGCGAACTGCACGTCGCCCAGCATCGCGTAGCTGGCGGTGACGCCGCCCGTCGTCGGATGCGTCAGCACGGTGATGTACGGCAGACCCGCTTCCTTCAGCATCTCGACCGCCACCGTGGTGCGCGGCATCTGCATCAGCGACAGGATACCTTCCTGCATCCGCGCGCCGCCGGCCGCCGTGAACACGATCAATGGGCGCTTCAACGCGACCGCGCGTTCGGCCGCCGCGATCATGGCGTTGCCCACATACATGCCCATAGACCCGGCCATGAACTCGAAATCCTGTGCCGCCACCACGACCGGCGTACGTCCCATCTCGCCCTCGGCGACCAGCATCGCCTCTTTCTCGGCGGTGGCCTTCTGCGCGGCCTTCATCCGGTCGGGGTATCGCTTCTGGTCGCGGAAACCCAGCGGGTCGGCAATTGGCGCGGGGACCGGCACCTCGGTGAAGATGCCGCCGTCGAACAGCCGCTCGAACCGGGCGCGGGGACGGATCGGCATGTGATGGTCGCAGGACGTGCAGACGTTCAGATTGTCCTTCAGTTCCCGGTGGAACAGCATGGTTCCGCACTCGGGGCACTTCGTCCACAGGTTCTCGGGCGTGTCGCGGCGCGAGAACAGCGAGTTGATCGTCGGACGGACGTAGTTGGAAATCCAGTTCATCGCGTGCGGTCCCCGGCCACCGGTCGCGCCCGACATAGGCCGCGCCCGGTGCGAATGCAATTGCGCGCGCGGCGGGTGAGGCCCGGGCCAGGATGGTTGCCGCATGGGGGAAGTCTGGTATCTTCCGCACAGTCCCTGCAGGAGAGCCCATGAAAGCCGTCATTCTCGCCATAGCCATGACGCTTGTCACGCTTCCCGGCGCCCCGCAGGCGCAAACGGCAGCCGACCTTGGCGACGGGCTGCGCGCCATGCACCTCGACCCGGGGTTCCGCCAGACGCTGCGCGACCGCGGGTTCACCGGCGACAAGTTCGAGGCGATGATCGAACACATGCGCCTTCTCTACGGTGACGCCGCGATCGTCTCGGGCGTGATGGCCCGTGTGGCCGAACGTCTGCCACGCGACCGGCCGGTTTCACCCGAGATCGCCATGCTCGTTTCCAGTCAGGTTCTCGACGAGGCGCAACAGCGCGGCTTCCAGTCGCTGTCGGCCAATGGCCGCTGGGCCTACTATGCCAACTACTACGCCTTCCTGCGCTCGCTGTCGCCGTCCGACTGCGGCGCCTATGTGACCGACCGGATGTCCCCCGCCCGTGGGTTCGACCTTTTCGATCGGTTCATGGCTGCCCAGTCCGCGGCCTATCTGCGCGGCTTCTACGCCACCATTCGGCAGGCCACCACGATGGGGTTGTCCCGCCGGGCCGTGCCACAGCTTTCCCGTTCCGAGCGCCTGCGCGCCGAAGAACTGATGATGACAGCGCTCGACCGCGAGATGCAGTCCCATCCCGACGCGCGACGCCTGTTCAACCTGTGGTCCGGCAACGCGATGCCCAGCCCACGCGACGCCTGCACCTTCGCCCTTGTCTCCGGCCGCTCGGTCTCGGGGCTGCCGCCGCGCGATCGCGACCTCGTGCTGCGGCGCATGTTCGAATAGTCGGGGCTCGCTGGAGGTCGGCTTCCGGACCACCCGACACCCGCGAGAGGACTTCCTGGGCACAATGGCCATCGAACCCGTCCTGACCAACTACGCCCCGCCCGAGGGGCCACTCGTGGTGCTGCATCGCGACGACCACCTGCTGGTCGTGGACAAGCCCGCGGGCCTGTTGTCGGTGCCGGGCAAGGGCGCACACCTCGCCGACTGCCTGATGTCGCGTGTCCAGGCCGCCTATCCCGACGCGCTTCTGGTGCATCGGCTCGACCGCGACACATCAGGCGTCATGGTCTGGGCGCTGACAGCGCATGCCCAGCGCCACCTTGGCCTGCAATTCGAAACCCGGGTGCCAACCAAGACCTATGTTGCCCGGCTCTGGGGCCAACTGGAGCCCGCCACCGGCACCGTCGATCTGCCTCTGATCGTGGACTGGCCCAACCGCCCCCTGCAGATGGTCGACCACGACCGCGGCCGCCCCGCGACGACCGACTGGCGCGTCGTCCGGCACGAAAGCTCGCCTGCGGGTGTCACCACCCGGGTCCATCTTACCCCGCGCACCGGCCGCAGCCACCAGTTGCGCGTCCACATGCGCGAACTCGGCCATCCGATCCTGGGCGATCCGTTCTACGCCAGCGGCCCGGCCCGCGACGGCTGGGGCCGGATGATGCTGCACGCGCAGGGCCTGCGCCTGCGCCACCCCGACGGCGGACACTGGATGACGTTTGCGTCAGAGTGCCCGTTCTAGCCGGAGCGGGCCCTGATCGGTCGCGCGATCGTTCCGGTCTGCTGGTCGCTCTGGTCGGCGTTCACCCATACCCCGGGGTGCAGTCGGTCAGCCCATCGCAGCGTCCAGCACGGACAGCGTGGCCGCCGGGTCTTCCGCACCCCAGATCTCGGGGCCGATCCCGAAGAAGTCCGTCACCGGGGCCAGCCCCCGGATCAGGTCGGCCGTTAGCGCGCCTTCGGCGATCACCGGCACCTCGATCATCTCGGACCACCATTCGAACAGGTCGCGGGGGGCCTGCGTGCCGGTTCCCAGGGCCGTGGCCCCCACCGGCCCGAAGGCGACGTAGTCCGCGCCCATTTCGGCCGCGGTGATCCCGTCGTGCCGCGTCACGCCGCAGAACGCGCCCACGATGGCATCCGCGCCCAGCGCCTTGCGCGCCGCCCGGATGTTGCGCGGGCCGTCCGGCAGGTGCACCCCGTCCAGGCCATGGCGCTCGGCCAGCATCAGGTGCCGGTCGATCACGATGGCCACGTCGCGGGCATGCGCCACCTCGCGCAACGCATCCGCCTCGCGCGCGATCTGGTCCTCGTCGCCCCCGGTCGCGGCATGGCGCAGGCAGGCGACTGCGACGCGGTCGAGCACGGCGGCCAGCACATCGGGGTAGGTCGCCAGGTCCAGGCGGGGCGGCGTGATCAGGGTGATCTGTGGGCGGTCGGCGTCGGTCATGGGGCGTCCCCGGGGTTGAGGGTGGGCGCGCTATAGCCCGTTGCCCCGGCCTTGACCATCGCACGCTTGACCATCGAGCGGGGGCGCGCGGTCTGCAGGCGGCTTGCAGTTGGCTTGCAGGCGGGGGGCACAGCCCCTACACCCCCGCGCGATGCCAGAGGGTGCGCCCATGTCCGATCCCATCCCCGATCCTTTCCCTGAACCTGCCTTCGTGCTGGTCCGTCCGCAGATGGGGGAAAACATCGGCTCGGCCGCACGCGCCATGTGGAATTTCGGCCTGACGCGCCTGCGCGTGGTCGATCCGCGCGACGGCTGGCCCAATTCCCGCGCGGTGGCCACGGCCAGCGGGGCGGGGCGGCTGCTGGATACGGCAGGCCCCCATGCCACCACGTCGGACGCTGTGGCCGACGCAACCTGGGTGCTGGCCACCACGGCGCGCGACCGTGACCTGACCAAGCCCGTGCTGACGCCCGAGGAAGCCATGCGCCAGGCCCGCGCGCGGGCGGCCCAGGGCCAGCGCACCGCCGTCCTGTTCGGGCCGGAACGCACGGGCCTGGAAAACGACGACATCGCGCGTGCACAGGCCATCGTGTCGGTGCCGGTGAACCCGGAATTCCCCTCGCTGAACCTGGCGCAATGCGTGCTGCTCATGGCCTACGAATGGCGCCGGGCGGGTGATGCGACCGTGCCCGAGCGGGTCGAGATGGCCGGCACCGACTGGGCGCCGGCGATCGAGGTGGAACGGTTGGGCGACCACTGGGAAGAACGGCTGGACACGGCGGGCTTCTTCTTCCCGCCGCACAAGGCCGCGCACATGAAGCTGAACCTGCGCAATTTCTGGTCGCGCATGGCGCTGACGCGGGCCGATGTGCAGATGCTGCACGGGGCCATCCGGCAACTGGTGCGGCACCGCGACCCGCCGGGCTGACCTTGCCCATGCCCGGACCCGCGCCTAGTGTCCCGGCCAAGGCAAGGGGCGACGCGATGACCGGAAAACGCAGCATCTTCGAAGAGGTCGAGGCAGGCGCCACGCGCCACGCCCCCCGCGCCGGGGCCATCGCCGAAGGCCGCCGCACCGGCGCGCGCCGGGGGGTGCGGCTGTGGCTGGTCGTGCTGTTCCTCCTGGTCGGCGTGATGATCGCCGTCGGCGGCATGACCCGGCTGACGGATTCGGGGCTTTCGATCACCGAGTGGCGCCCCGTGACCGGGGCGATCCCCCCGATGACCGAGGCCGCGTGGCAGGCGGAATTCGACAAGTATCGCGAGATCCCGCAGTACCAGCTGGTCAACCGCGGCATGAGCCTTGATGACTTCAAGGTCATCTACTGGTGGGAATGGGGCCACCGGCAGCTTGGCCGACTGATCGGCCTTGTCTGGGGCGTCGGGTTCCTGGGCTTCCTCGTCGCGCGCCAGATCCCCCCGGGCTGGACACCGCGGCTTCTGTTGCTGGGCGCGCTGGGCGGCACGCAGGGCGCCATCGGCTGGTGGATGGTCCATTCCGGCTTGCAGGAGGGGATGGTTTCGGTGGCCTCCTATCGCCTGGCCACGCATCTGGGGCTGGCGTTCGTGATCCTCGGCCTGATCGCCTGGTATGTGTTCCTGCTGGGCCGGTCCGAGACTGACCTGATGCAGGCCCGCCGGTCGGGCGAGCCGCGGCTGTTCGGGCTGTCCACCGGCCTTCTGCACCTGACATTCCTGCAGATCGTGCTGGGCGCGCTGGTGGCGGGCATCGACGCGGGCCGTGCCTTTCCCGACTGGCCGCTGATGGCAGGGGGCGTCCTGCCGCCGAACCCGTTCTCGATCGAGCCGGTCTGGCGCAATTTCTTCGAGAATGCGGGGCTGGTGCAGTTCATCCACCGCGTGACCGGCTATGCCGTGTTCCTGTTCGCCATCTTCGCCTGGGTCCGGTCGCGCCGGTCGGCGCACCCCGTGACGCGCCGCGCCTTCGACTGGGTCATGGTCGCGACGCTGGCGCAGGTCGCGCTCGGCATCGCCGCAGTCATCACCATGGCGCATGTGCATGTCGCCATCACCCACCAGATCGGCGCGGTCATCCTGTGGGTGCTGATCCTGCGCGCCCGCCACCTGGCTCGCTATCCCGTCGTCACCACCATCCGGGGGACCACCGCATGACCGCCTTCGCCGACCTCATGGCCTATCAGCGCGAGACCGAGGCGCTGGCCCAGGTCGCGGGTCGCCTCGGTTGGGATCAGGAGACCGTGATGCCCCGCGGCGCCGCCGCCCAGCGGGCCGAGGAGATGGCGGCGATGGAGGGCGTCCTGCACGCCCGCCGCACCGACCCCCGGATCGGCGACTGGCTGGAGGCGGTGGACGGCGCGACGCTTGACCCCGCGGGCACGGCATCGCTGCGCCACATCGCGCGCGCCTACCGGCGCACATCGAAGGTGCCCGCGCGGCTGGCCGCCGAAATCGCGCGCGTGACCTCGCTCGCACAGGGAACTTGGGCCGAGGCGCGGGCCAAGGACGATTTCGCCGCCTTCGCGCCGACGCTGGCGCAAGTGGTCGACCTGAAGCGCGAGCAGGGACAAGCGCTGATGGACGGGGGGGCGCACGTCGATACCTACGACGCGCTGCTCGAAGACTACGAACCCGGCATGACGGCGGCCGAGCTCGACGCCATGTTCGGTGCCCTTCGCCCCCGGCTAGTCGCCCTGCGCGACCGCATCCTCGGGTCCGGGCGTGCGGCGCCCGAACTGGACGCCGATTTCGCCGAGGACGGTCAGCTCGCCATCGCGCGCGAGTTGGCCATCGCGTTCGGCTACGACCTGACGCGGGGCCGCATCGACAAGGCGGTGCATCCGTTCTCGTCCGGGTCGGGGTCCGACGTGCGGATCACCACCCGCACGAACCCGCTCGATCCGTTCAACTGCTTCTATTCCACGATCCACGAGGTCGGCCACGCAGCCTACGAACAGGGCATCGACCCCGCCCATGCGCTGACGCCGCTGGGCCAGGGCGTGTCGATGGGCGTGCACGAAAGCCAGTCGCGCATCTACGAAAACCAGCTGGGACGGTCCCGCGCCTTCACCGGGTTTTTGTTCGCCCGGATGCGCGCGACCTTCGGCGATTTCGGGATTGCTGGCCCCGACAGCTTCCACGCCGCCGTCAACCGCGTGGCGCCGGGCTACATCCGCACCGAAGCCGACGAGGTCCACTACAACCTGCACGTCCTGATGCGCTTCGACCTGGAGCGCGACCTGGTTGCCGGGCGTCTGGCGGTGGACGACCTGCCCGAGGCCTGGGACGCGCGGTTCCTGCGCGACTTCGGCGTGGCGGTGGACCGGCCCGCGCACGGCTGCCTGCAGGATGTGCACTGGTCGGTGGGGCTGTTCGGTTACTTCCCGACCTACACGCTGGGCAACGTCTATGCGGGCTGCCTGCACGCGGCCCTGCGCGCCGACCTGCCGGATCTGGACGCCAGCCTTGGGGCAGGCGACGCGCGTCCCGCGACGGACTGGCTGCGCGAGCGGCTGCAGCGCCACGGCGGGCTCTATGAACCGCGGCAGGTCATCACCCTGGCCATTGGCGGTGCGCTGTCCGAAGGGCCGCTGCTCGACTATCTGGAAGCCAAGTTCGGCGCGCTCTACGGCCTCTAGATGACGGCCGAGGACAGCCCCGGCGATCCGGCTGCCGTCTGGCTGCTCGCCGTTGGGCAGACGCTGGGCTATGCGGCACTCCTTTATCTGTTTGGAGCAATCCTTCTGGCGGTCGAGGCCGATACCGGCTGGCCACGCGCGACGCTGGCACTGGGGCCGACCGTATCGCTGCTGGTGGCGGCTGCCTGCGCGCCGGTGATGGGGCGGCTTGTCGACGCGGGCCAGGCCGCGCGCCTGTTGCCCGGCGGCGCGGCACTGGGGGCGCTGGCGGTGGCCGCCCTTGCCTTTGCCACGACCCCGACCATGTGGGTCGTCACCTGGGGCGTTATCGGGCTGGCCTATGCCGCCAGCCTGTACGACGTGTGTTTCGCCTTCCTCACCCGCCGCCTCGGCCCCGGCGCGCGGGCCGCGATCACGCGGGTGACACTGGTGGCGGGCTTCGCCTCGACCCTCGCCTTCCCGGCCGGGGCGGGGCTGGCCGAGGCCTTTGGCTGGCGCGTGGCGGCGCTGGTGTTCGCGGGCGTCCAGATCGGGGTGACGGTGCCGATCAACCTCTATGCCACGGCCCGGCTGCGGCGGCTGGAACGGGCCGGAGCGACCGGGCCGCGGACGGCGGAGACCGGCGCGCTGCGGGCCGCCATGCGGCGCCCTGCCTTCTGGGCGCTGGCGGCGGTGCTGGGGCTTGCGTCGCTGAACCACGGAATGCTGGTCACCTATGCGCTGCCGCTGATGGCCGACCGGGGCGCGACCGATGCCATGGCCGTGCTGGCCGCGTCCTGCGTCGGCCCGGCGCAGGTGGCGGGCAGGGTCATCCTGATGCTGTCCGAAGGGCGGGTGGGACTTAACCGTGCCGCCTGTGCGATGATGGCGGGCTTCGTCGCCGGGGCCGCGCTGCTGCTTCTGGCGGGGGTGGCCTGGTGGCTGATCTTTGCCTATGCCGTGGCGCAGGGCATGGCGATCGGAATGATGTCGATCCTGAAGCCCGTGATCATCGCCGAGGTGCTGGGCCGTCGCGGCTTTGGTACCATCGCGGGTACCGTCGCCGTGGCGACTGCGCTGGGGACTGCCGCAGCACCCGTGACCGGGGCGCTGGTGCAGAAGATCGGGGGAATGACGGGGATGATCTGGCTGGCCCTGGCAATGGCATGCGCGGCGGCAGCGCTGACGGCGCTGGTGTTCCGCGACGGGTCCGGCGGCGGCAACGGCGGCGGCAACGGCGGCGGGACCAGCGGCGGGACCAGCGGCGGGGCGCCCCGATGATCCCGCCCCCGGTGATGTCAGCCGACGACCTGCGCGCCTTCCTGGACCGGCATTTTCCGCAGGCTTCCGGTTTCGCGGTGGACCGGGTCACGCCCGAAGGCATGGTGTTGCGCCTCCGCGTGACTGACGCCGACCTGCGCGCGGGCGGCACGGTGTCGGGGCCTGCGATGTTCGGGCTGGCCGACGTGGCGGTGTACTTGGCGATCATCTCGCGCATTGGCGAGGTGCCGCTGGCGGTCACCACGAACGCGTCCATCGACTTCCTGCGCAAGCCCGAGGCGGGCGTGGACCTCTTGGGCGAGGCGCGGTTGCTGAAGCTGGGGCGACGACTGGCTGTGGGCGACGTCATGCTGTTCAGCGAGGGCCGGCCTGAACCCGTGGCGCGGGCCGGGCTGACCTATTCGATCCCGCCACGCTAACGTCCTGGCGCGGCTGATCCGGGCGCGGGTGCACCCCCAGCAGCTACAGGAACCCGAAGCGAACGCTCGATCCGGCCCGACGGGCCAGTCTGGCCGGGAGGCGCGAAACCGGTTCCCACTTCTGCGCGACATGCCATAATGCCGCCGACGTCGGCCTTGGGAGGGGACAGCGCATGGATGACGCGATCACGGACAAGCCGTCCACCACGTCCCGGCTGCCGCAGATCGGGCGCGTGACAACTGCCGAGATCCATGCGGCGCTTGCGATGGGCTGGCAGGACTTCCGCCGGGCGCCCCTGTACGGCGTGTTCTTCTCGGCCGTCTATGTGCTGGGGGGCCTCGTGATCCTGGCAACCGGGGGCGGGATCGTCGTGTCCACGCTGATCGTAAGCCTGGGCTTTCCGCTGGTAGCCCCCTTCGCCGCCGTGGGCCTCTACGAAGTGTCGCGGCGGCTAGAAGCCGACCGGCCGCTGGTGTTTTCCGAAGTGCTCGGCGTGGTCTGGGCTGAACGCGGGCGGCAGATCCCCTGGGCGGGGGCGATCATTGTCATCGCCTTCCTGTTCTGGACATTCCTTGCGCACATGCTGTTCGCCCTGATGCTTGGGCTGGCGCCAGCCACAACGCCGGGGCTGTCAGTGGACCTGTTCCTGTCACCGTCCGGCATGACACTGACGGCGATCCAGGCCGCGGTGGGGGGTGCCTTTGCGTTCCTGATCTTCGGGCTCACCGCCGTCAGCCTGCCCCTGCTGCTCGATCAGGAGGTGGATTTCGTGTCGGCCATGCTGCTGTCGTTCCGCACGGTGCTCGATAATCTGGGCGTGATGCTGATCTGGGCCGGGATCATCGCCGGGCTGCTGATCCTGGCGATGATTCCGGCATTTCTCGGGCTGTTCATCGTGCTGCCCGTGCTTGGCCATGCTACCTGGCACATCTACAGGCGCGCGTTGTATCAGCCCGCCTGAAACCTACGGAATCGAAAAGGCCGCAACGCCAGTTCGTTGCGGCCCGTGATTCCTGTCCTTTCAGACCTCAGGCCTTGGCAGACTCAACCGGCTTCGGCGCGTTCGAGATGTTCACGCGGGCGCCGGGGCCGTTCGAGATCGGGTCTTCGGCGCGCTGCACCGACCCTTCGAAATGCGCGCCGGACTCGATCGCGATGGTCTTGTGGATGATGTCGCCTTCGACCCGCGCCGTGGAGGTCAGGCGCACCTTCAGTCCGCGCAACCGCCCGACCACGCGTCCGTTAACCACCACGTCGTCGGCCACGACCTCGCCCTTGATGGTGGCGCCTTCGCCAACCGTCAGCAGATGCGCGCGGATATCGCCCTCGACCGTGCCTTCCACCTGGATGTCGCCCGTGGTCTTGAGATTTCCCACAATGGTCAGATCCGATGACAGGACCGACGGTGCCGGCTTGGCCTTCGGGGTCGAGGGCGCGTAGGACGCCCCCTGATCGGCAGTGTTCAGCATGTCGCTTACCTTCGGCTTCTCTGGCTCGGCCTGTTTCGGACCGGGTTCATTGATACGGCTCTTAGAAAACATTGGCAGCAGCCCTGATGAAGCGCATGGGATCGACGGGGTTCCCGCCCACGCGCACCTCGTAGTGAAGGTGGGTGCCGGTGGACCGACCCGAATTGCCCATATCACCGATGCGGTCCCCGCGCGAGACCCTTTGACCCACGTTCACGCGGATTTCGGAAAGATGCGCAAAGCGCGTCTCGAACCCGAACTCGTGTCGGATCGTCACCAGCCGGCCGTAGGCCGATTGCCAGCCCGCATGTGTCACCACGCCGTCGGCTGTGGCCAGGACCGGCGAACCGTAGGCACCGGCCATGTCGGTGCCGGCATGCAACCTGCCCCAACGCATCCCGAAGGGCGAGGTATGGCGGAACGCGGTCCGCAGGGGCATGGACAGGGGTGTCTTTTCCGCAGCCTGACGATACAGGTCGATCCGCTCCATGCCTTCCAGGATCGCATTGGCGCGCAGGGCGTCAGGATCGGGGGCGCCCTTGGTCGAGAACCGGACAGGCGTGAACTCGGGCACGGGGGTGCGTGCCGCGCGCAGCTGGCCGATCAGATTGTCGGTCGACAGCCCAACCGTCTGGAACACCTTTTCCAGCGGTTCCATCGAGACTGACACCGCCTGCTCCAACTGACCGAACACCCGGTCGTTGCGCTCGGCTGCCAGTTGCGCATCGAAGTGCAGCTCGTCGATGTAATCGCGTGCCTCGGCTGCGATCTCGGCCAGGCGGTCGCGCTCGGCGGCCGTCAGACGCAGCGCCTCGGTCAGCGCGTCCAGCGTCTCGCCACCGTCGGCAGACATGGCGACGGCGGTCGCCCCGGCCTCTGCGCCAAGGGCGGCCATCCGGTCGCGGGCGATGTCCCGGTCGCGCATGGTGCGGACCAGGGTGGCCTGCATGATCTCGATCCCGGTCTCCAGTTCGCGGCGCCGTTCCTCGGACGCAAGCAGCGTCGACTGCATGGACGAGATTTCCGCGAGCGCCGCGGCAAACCGGGCATGCGATGCCTCTAGCGCCTCGGTGCGGGCATCGCGTTCGGCGGCGATCTCGGTCAGGCGTGCCTCATACATTGCCTGTTCGCGCAGCGCCTGCTGGCGGGCGTCGCCGGCGCCCAGGCTGTCCATGAACAAGATGGCAGAGGCGACAATCGTCCATCCGACAAACAGGGTCGCACCGGTCAGGGCGACCAGCTGGGTCGCCGGGGTCAGGCGGATGAACCGCGTGTCGGTGTCCGAGCGCAGGAAGACCCGGCGATCTGGAAAATGTCGTTCGAGCATGTGGGAAATCTGGCGTCGGATGCCGGTGGTCACTGTCTAGCCTCGCTGTCCCATCCCCTGACGGCGGTGCCGCCCCGATCTTCGCCGGGGCGCCGTGCCTCTGGCGGGGATAGTCTGTCCGGGGCGGGATGGGCAACCGGTTTGGCGACAATCGCCCGAAAGCAGGCGGCCAAGCCCCGGAATCGGCAAGATTTCGCCGATGACTGGCCCTGTCAACCACCGCCCCCGGGGCGCAACCCAGGCCCTGCCCCTTCGGCGAGCGGCCAGTAGAAGTCGGGCGGCAGGCCCGCCTCTGCGCGCTTTTCCTCGTTGAACGGGGGCTTCAGGGCGCCGTGGAAGTAGCGCAGGACAAGGCTGTGGAACGCCTCCTTCGGGTCGGTGTCGTGGCGGCCGCAGAGAAAGTGGAACCACTTCGACCCATAGGCGACATGCGCCACCTCCTCGGCATAGATCGTGCGCAGGGCGGCGACGGCCTCGGTCGCGCCTGCCCTGTCGAAGATGTCGATCATGCCCGGCGTCACGTCGAGCCCGCGCGCCTCCAGCACCATCGGCACGACGGCAAGGCGCCCCATGAGGTCGTCGGCGGTATCCTCGGCCGCGCGCCACATGCCAGCATGGGCGGGCAGCGCACCATAATGGCTGCCCAGTGCCTCAAGACAGTCGCAGACAAGATTGAAATGCTTGGCTTCCTCGTCGCCCGCACGCACCCAGTCGTCGTAGAATCCCATGGGCATCGGCGTGGCGGCGAAGCGGGCGAGGATGTCCCAATGCAGGTCGACCGCGTTCAGTTCGATATGGGCGACGGCGTGCAGAAGCGCGATACGGCCCGCCTGCGTGCCCGGGCGGCGGCGCGGCACATCGCGCGGGGCCAGAAGTTCGGGGCGCGCGGGGCGCGCGGGTTGCATCGGCGGCAGGGCATCGCCCAGCGGGATGGGGGTGCCCGCATCGCGCGCGGCGAACCAGGCGGCGGCATGGCGGCGGGCGAGCGCCGTCTTGGCACGGCCGTCGGCGGTGGTCAGCACCTCGACCGCCATCTGCGACAGGGTCAGGATCATGCGGCGCCACCGGATGCGCCACCCTGCCCGCCGGCCGCAGCCTCGGCCTTCTTGGCCCAGCGCCCGGTCTCCTCGGACCAGTATTCGGCGGCCAGCCCCGCGCCGGTCAGCCGTTTCCATTGGACGCGCGCGGCGGCGAGCGCCTGCGCGTCGTGCCCGTCGAACAGGATGCAGGCCCGTTCCAGCGCCTGCACCTCGTCCGGTGTCACGTCGGCCCCGTCGACGGCCATCAGGCAGGCGGCGCCGTTCGGGATGTCGGGCGTGCAGGTCAGCAGCACCGGCTGATCGGCGTCATGCGGCCCGCCCGCCAGGCCATGCGGCAGGAACCCGTCCTCGGGGCCCTGCCACAGCTTCTGGTCCAGCCAGTCCAACCGGGCCGGATCGGTGCCCCGCACCACCACCCGCCAGCCCCGGTCCAGCGACCGGGTCAACAGCACGGGCAGCGTATCCTCCAGCGGCCCGCGCGTCAGGTGGTAGAACAGGACGGCGCCCAAGCCCTAGGCCTCCTCGCGCCCCGCGATCAGCCGGTCGAGCGTCAGCACGCCCCACCCTGTCGCACCCTTGGGGGCCATGTCGGTGGCCGAGGGCGTGCGCGCGACGCCCGCGATATCCAGGTGGACCCACGGCGTGCCGTCCTGGACAAAGCGCTTCAGGAACTGCGCCGCCGTCACCGCCCCCGCCGCGCGGCCACCCACGTTCTTCATGTCGGCGAGGTCCGACTTCAGCATCTTGTCGTAGGCCGGGCCCATCGGCATCCGCCAGGCGCCCTCGCCTTCCGCGCCCGCGGCCTTCAGCAGCGCATCGGCCAGCTTGTCATCGTTGGCAAAGACGCCCGCCATCTCGTGCCCCAGGCCGATGATGATGGCCCCGGTCAGGGTGGCCAGATCGACGATCCCTGACGGCTTGAACCGCTCCTGCGCGTACCACAGCACGTCTGCCAGCACGAGGCGGCCTTCGGCGTCGGTATTGATGACCTCGACCGTGTCGCCCTTCATGGATTTCACGATGTCGCCCGGGCGCTGCGCGCGGCCGTCGGGCATGTTCTCGACCAGGCCCACCAGCCCGACCACGTTCGCCTTGGCCTTGCGCAGGGCCAGCGTCTTCATCAGGCCCGACACGACGCCCGCGCCGCCCATGTCCATCGTCATCTCTTCCATGCCCGCGGCGGGCTTGATGGAAATGCCGCCCGTGTCGAACACCACGCCCTTGCCCACCACGGCAAAGGGGGCGGGATCGGCGGCCTCGGGCGCGCCTTTCCACTGCATCACCACCACGGCGGACGGGCTTTCCGACCCCTGTCCCACCGCCAGCAACGTGCGCATGCCCAGCCGTTCCAGGTGCTCCTCGTCCAGCACTTCCACCTCGACGCCCAGATCGCGCAAGGCTTCAAGCCGCTTGGCGAATTCGATCGTGGTCAGCACGTTGGCGGGTTCATTGGTCAGGTCGCGTGTCAGGAACACGCCTTCGGCGCGGGCACGCAGGGCGGGCAGCGCGGCGGACAACGCGTCGGCGTCGGCAGACATCACGGTCACGGGGCCAGCCGGATCGCCCGCACCCTCGCCGGTGCGATAGTCGCAAAAGCGGTAGGCGCGCAGCATCAGGCCCAGCAGAACCTCGGGCGCGGCGCGGCCCGCGGGGGCCATCACCAGCGCGCCATCCTTGCCCAACGCCTTGCCGATTGCCGCACCCGCGCGCCGCGCGGCCAACGGGTCGACGCGGCGGGGCAGCTTGACCATCTGCACCGCCTCGGCTGCCAGTCCGGCGGGCCAGGCAAACTCCTGCGCCTCGCCGGGTTTCAGCTTCTCCCAGCCGGGCGATGCCGCAAACCGCGCCAAGGCGCCCCGCATCAGGCGGTTCACCCGCCGCCCCGCCGTATCCAGACGCCCATCCGGACCGGCGAACACGACGATGCGCCCGGCGCGCTCGGCGATCCCCTCGGGCTCGGTGGGCACGATCTCGACAGTGACGGGTGCGGTCATGGCGATGTCCTTCGGCTGACTGGTCCCGACCTACCTAGACCCGCCGATGCCCGAGGGCCAGACGCCACCGCATGGCAGAATCGAGTTTCCGCCCGTCCGGCCATGGGCTAGGGTCCAAACCGATGTTCCAACCAGCCGGACCCGGCCCCAAGTGACCCGTTTCGACCGCTACGTCCTGTCCCGGCTGATCGCGCATTTCGGCTTCTTCGCGCTGGTGCTCGTGCTTGTCTACTGGGTGAACCGGGCCGTCGTGCTGTTCGACCAGTTGATCGCCAACGGGGAATCCGCGCTGGTGTTCCTGGAGTTCACCGCGCTGTCGCTGCCGAACGTGATCCGCCTGGTCCTGCCGATCGCGGCCATCGTGGCGACGATCTATGTCACCAACCGGCTGGCATCGGACAGCGAACTGGTGGTCGTGCAGGCGACCGGATACGCCCCCATGCGGCTGGCGCGGCCGGTCCTGATGTTCGGGGTGCTGGTGGCGGTCATCCTGTCACTGTTGACGCACTTTCTGGTGCCCCTGTCCGTCGCGCGACTGTCGGAACGACAGGGCGAGATCGCCGAGAACGTGACCGCAAGACTGCTGCGCGAGGGGCAGTTCATCCATCCCGCGGCAGGCATCACCGTCTATATCCGCGAGATCTCAGCCCGGGGCGAGCTGATGGACATCTACCTGTCCGACGCCCGCGATGCCAGGTCGCGCACCACCTATACGGCAGACCGTGCATTGATCGTGCGGTCCGACACGGGGCCGAAGCTGGTGATGTTCGACGGGCTGGTTCAGACCCTGCGCATCGACAGCCAGCGCCTGTCCACCACGCTGTTCACGGAATTCTCCTATGACATCGGCGGGCTTCTTGGCCGGGACGCGAGCGGGCGGATCGATGCGCGCATACTGCCCACGCCGGTGCTGCTGATGGCACCCGAGGACGCCCGCACCGCGACCGGGCGCACCGCGGTCCAGTTGCGCGGCGTCGCGCATGACCGGTTCAACCAGTCGGCCGTCGCCCTGGCAGGTCCCGTGCTCGCCTTCGCGGTGATGATGCTGGGCGGGTTCAGCCGCTTCGGCATGGCGCGGCAGGTCTTTGGCGCGGTGCTGGCGCTGATCTTGCTGAAGTCGCTCGACAACGCGCTGGGGGCCACGGCGTTGCGGGGCGGATCGCCCTGGCCGCTGGCCTATGCTGCCAGCGCGCTGGGGCTTGCGGTTGCCTGGCTGCTGCTGGAATACGGCACCCGGCCCGGCCTGTTCCGCAGGCGCAATCGGGACGCTCCGGCATGACCCTGCACCTCTACTTCGCGCGGCGGTTCGTGTCAGCGCTGGTGCTGGTGCTGGCGGCGTTCTTCATTGTCTCGACCCTGATCGACATGCTGGAACAGATCCGGGCCTTCGGCGGCGGGCGCGCGCGGTTTGCCGATATCGTGGCGCTGACGCTACTGAACGTGCCGCGGGGGCTGTACCAGCTTTTGCCGATCATCGTGGTGATTGCCGGCATCGTGCTGTGCCTGGGGTTGTCGCGGTCGAGCGAGATGGTCATCGCGCGCGCGGCGGGAAGGTCAGCCTTGCGCAGCCTGTCGGCGCCCCTCGCCGTGGCGCTGCTGGCGGGGACGGTAGCGGTGGCCGTCCTGAACCCGATCGTGGCGGCGACCTCGAAGGAATACGAACGGTTGGACGACCGGCTGCGCGGCGGAACGGGCAGCCTTCTGTCGATCAGCGCCGAGGGCCTGTGGCTGCGTGAAGGCGGTATCGTCGACGAGGGAGGCGTGCAGCGGGTGATCCGCGCCTCACGCGCGAGCCTCGACGGCACCGAACTGTATGGCGTTACGTTCCTGTCCTTCGGGCGCGACGGACTGGTGCGGCAGCGCATCGAGGCCGGGACGGCACGGCTGGACCCCGGAGCCTGGGCCCTGAGCGACGTCAAGATCTGGAACCTCGGCGCCCCCAACCCCGAACGCGACGCTGTGCGGCTGGCCGCCCTGCGCCTGACCTCCACCCTGACGCAGGACCAGATCCGCGACAGCTTTGGCCAACCCTTTGCCGTGCCCTTCTGGGATCTGCCGGGCTTCATCGCGCAGCTGGACGCGGCAGGCTTCTCGGCGCGGGCACACCGGGTCTGGTTGCAGATGGAACTGGCGCAACCGGCCCTGTTCGCGGCGATGCTGCTGGTGGGGGCGGCCTTCACGCTGCGGCCGCAGCGGGGCGGGCGAACCGGGGTGATGGTGCTGATGGCGATCCTTGCGGGGTTTGCCGTCTATTTCCTGCGCAACTTTGCCCAGTTGCTTGGTGAGACTGGACAGATCCCCGTGGCCCTTGCCGCATGGACCCCGCCGATCGCGGCGCTGTTGCTGGCAACGGCGGTGATCCTGCACCAGGAGGACGGCTGATGCGTCGTCCGGCTGATGTCCGGGGCGGTATCCTCGGCCTGGTCCTCGCGGCACTGCTGACGCTGGGCGCGGTCGTTCCGGCCCTGGCGCAGGACACCGCAACGCTGATTGCGGACCGGGTGACGATCCGGGCGGACGCTGAACTGGTGGCCGAAGGCGGGGTCGAGGTGCTGTTCGAAGGCACGCGCCTGACCGCCACGCGCATAATCTACGACCGGCGCGACGGCAAACTGGTGATCGACGGGCCGATCACCCTGGCGCAGGGGGCCGACATCGTGGTGCTGGCCGACGCGGCCGAACTGGACGCCGATTTGCGCAACGGGATCATGACCTCGGCCCGGCTTGTCCTGAACCGCGAACTTCAGGTGGCCGCAAGCGCCCTGTCACGGGTGGACGGGCGCAATGCGCAACTGTCGAACACCGTGGCGTCGTCCTGCCGGGTCTGTTCCACACGCCAAACGCCGCTGTGGCAGATCCGCGCGCGCAGCGTGGTCCACGACGCCGAGACGCGGCAGATCTACTTCACCGGCGCGCGGTTCGAGGTCATCGGGCTCCCGGTCGCCTACATCCCGCGCCTGCGGATGCCCGACCCGTCGGTGCGGCGCGCGCGCGGGTTCCTTGTCCCCGACCTGACGCAATCGAGCCTTCTGGGCTTCGGCATCCGCGCACCGTACTTCATCCCGCTGGGGCCGAGTGCCGACATCACCCTCGCACCGTTCATCACCAGCAACAGCCGGACGCTGGAATTGCGCTACCGGCAGGCGTTCCGGCAGGGCACGATCGAGGCCAACGGGGCAGTATCGCGCGACACGCTGACCGGCGATCCACTGCGCGGCTACCTGTTTCTTCAGGGGCGCTTTGCCCTGCCCCACGATTTCCGCCTGGCTTTCGACGCCGAACTGGTATCCGACGAGCGCTACCTGTCGGACTACGGTTATTCCGGACAGGACCGGCTGACGAGCGAGATCGCCCTGTCCCGCGTGCGCCGGGACGAGCGCATAAGTGCCACGGCAATTTCCTATCGCACGTTGCGGGCGTCCGAACTGCCCGTGGCCGACCGGTTGCCCGCGCTGCAGGGCGTGGCGTCATGGGAACGCCGCTACTTTCCCGCGGCCCTGGGGGGCGAGGCGCGGCTGGGGTTCTCGGCGCAGGGGTATCGCCGCGAAAGCCGCGAGGATGTTCTGGGCCGTGACCTCTTGCGGCTTGGCGCCTCGGGCCGCTGGCGGGGTGAACGGGTGCTGGCGGGCGGTCTTGTGGCAGGGGCCGAGGGACAGTTCGCGGCGGATATCTACCGCATCGGCGACGACAGCACGCTGGACGAATTCCTGCTGCAGGGCACACCCACGCTGGCGGTGGACCTGCGCTGGCCACTGGTGCGGCGGGGCGCGCGCGGGTCGGACAGCCTGACGCCGATGGCCCAGCTGATCTGGACCGACCGCTTTGGCGCGCGCATCCCGAACGAGGATTCCACCCTGCCCGAACTGGACGAGGGCAACCTGTTCGCCCTGTCGCGGTTTCCCGGCGACGACGTCCGCGAACGCGGGGTGCGACTGAATCTGGGGCTGACCTGGACGCATCTGTCGGACAATGACTGGCAGAGCACCGTGACCTTCGGGCGGATCCTGCGCGACGAGGACCTGGGCCAGTTCGGCGGCGCATCGGGGTTGGGCGGGCTGGCCTCGGACTGGCTGGTGGGCGGCCAGCTTCGACTGGGCGACCGTATCGCGTTGACCGGTCGCACCCTGTTCGACGACGATTTCGATGTCTCGCGCGCCGAGGGACGGGTCGACTGGAACGTGCGGCGCCTTCGCACGGGGGCAAGCTATGTCTGGGCCGCGGCCGACGCAGCCGCCGAACGGCCCCAGGCGGCATCCGAGCTGCGCCTCGACACGTCCTTGCGGCTGACCCCGCAGTGGACCCTTGAAAACGATCTGCGCTACGATTTCGTGGCTGAACGGGCCGCAAACGCGCGTGTCGGGTTCGTGTTCCGCAACGAATGCCTGTCCGCCGATCTTTCCCTCTCGCGCCGCTTCACATCCTCGACTAGTGTGCGGCCGGACACCGATATCGGGCTGCGCGTGTCGCTTCTGGGCTTCGGCGGGGGCGACGCGGGACCGGCCCGAACCTCTTGCGGGGGCTGAACGGCAAGGCGGGCTGCGGGATCGCGACGGGAATCGACAAGGGGCCTGAGACCCCGGGCAGGAACAGACGAGGACAGGGGCCATGCGCCGATCGACCATGACCGCCACAGGAACGCTTAAGCGACTTGCCGCGATGGTGCTGATCCTGGCAATCGGGATGGCTGTCCCGACAACGCCCGTTCAGGCGCAGGGGCAGTTCGCGCCCGTGGCGCGAATCAATGACCGGGTCGTCACCCGCCACGAACTGGACCAGCGGGCGCGGTTCTTCACGCTTCTGCGCGCGCCCGGCGATGTGCGGGCGCTGGCGCTGGACCGGCTGATCGAAGAACGCCTGCAACTCGAGGCCGCGCGCGATGCCGGCGTGACCGTGGCAGACGCGGCGGTCGAGGCCGGCATGGGCGAATTCGCTGCCCGCGCCAACCTGTCCACCGAGCAATTCGTGGCCGCCCTCGCACAGGCCGGCGTGCAGGAAACCACCTTCCGCGACTTCGTGGCCGCGGGCGTGGCCTGGCGCGAGGTTGTGCGCGCGCGCTTTGTGCCGCAGGCGAACGTCACCGCGTCCGACATCGAGCGGGCGCTGGCCACCACCCCCCCCGGCACCGAGGACCGGGTGCTTCTGTCCGAAATCCTGCTGCCCGCCAGCAGCCCCGAAAGCCGCCGGGCCAGCCTCGAACGCGCGCGCCGGATCGCCGGGCAGATCACCAGCCTCGAGGACTTTGCCGATGCGGCGCATCGCGTGTCGTCCGCCCCGTCACGGCCCCAGGGCGGCGCCCGCGACTGGGTGCGGATTTCGGCCTTGCCGCCCGAAGTCCAGGCCGAGGTGCGGCGCCTGCAGCCGGGGCAGATGACCCGTCCGATCGAAAGCGAGGACGCGGTGGCGTTGTTCTTCCTGCGCGAGCGCGACGTTCCGCAAGGTGGCGATACCGGCGTACCGACGCTGGACTACATGACCTTCGCCCTGCCGGGCGGCGACGGTGCGCTGGCGCGCGTCGCCATCGAGGCGCGGACCTGCGACGAGATCTATGCCGCCGCGCGTCGGGGCCTCGCGGCGTCACCCCAGCGCCAGACGGTGCCCGCGGCCCAGGTGCCGGGGGCGCTGTCGGGTGTGCTGGCAGGTCTCGATGCCAACGAAATGGCGGCCGTGCCGGGCGGCGGTGGGGTGATGCTGTGCGCCCGGACGCTGGGCATCAACTTCGACGCCGCACGGGGCGAGGTGCGGGGCGCCCTGCTGAACCAGCAGGTCGGCGCGCAGGCCGCGCAGTTCCTGGCCGAGTTGCGCGCACGGGCGATCATCCAGATCCTGCAATGACCGAAACGGCCCTGCCGGATCGGGGTCGCCCCCGGGGGCCGGTCGTGCTGACCTGCGGGGAACCTGCGGGGATCGGCCCGGAATGCGCCGCGGGGGCCTTGGCCGCCCTCGGCGGCACGGTGCCGGTGCTGTATCTGGGCGATCCGGCGCATCTGCCGCCCGGAACGCCGGTGGCGCGGGTCGACCACCCGTCCGAGGCCGCCGCCGCCTCCCGCCGCGGCCTGCCGGTCCTGCCCCATCCCTTCCCTGCGCCCAACCGTCCCGGCCAACCCACGCCCGAGAACGCCGCCGACGTGGTCGAGGTGATCGCCCGTGCCGTGGCGCTGGTGCAGGCGGGCGACTGCGCGGCCCTGACCACGGGACCGATCCACAAGAAGGCGCTGCAGGATGGCGCGGGTTTCGCCTTTCCCGGCCATACCGAGTACCTCGCGCATCTGGCCGACGTGCCCCGCGTGGCGATGATGCTGGCCTGCGACACCCTGCGCGTGGTGCCCGCGACGATCCACATCCCGCTGTCGCAGGTGCCCGCCGCACTGACCGCCGACCTTTTGTCCGACACGATCCGTCTGACCCACGCCGCCCTGATCCGTGATTTCGGCATCGCCGCGCCGCGCATTGCCGTGGCCGGGCTGAACCCCCACGCGGGCGAGGGTGGCGCAATGGGGCACGAGGAGATCGACCTGATCGCCCCGGTCCTGGACGCATTGCGCGCCGAGGGGGTCAATCTGGCGGGCCCCCTGTCGGCCGACACGCTATTCCATGCCGCCGCCCGCGCCCGCTACGACGCGGCGGTGTGCATGTACCACGACCAGGCGCTGATCCCGATCAAGACGCTGGCCTTTGACGACGGCGTGAACGTCACGCTGGGCCTGCCCTTCGTGCGCACCTCGCCCGACCACGGCACCGCGCTGGATATCGCGGGCAAGGGCCGTGCCAACCCGTCGTCGACCGTGGCCGCCCTGCGGATGGCCTGGGCGATGGCCCAGGCGCGCGCCGCTCGCGGGGCTGCCACCCACGGGGCCGCCACCCACGGGGCCGCATGAGCGGAATAGACAGCCTGCCCCCGCTGCGCGCGGTGATTGCGCAGCACGATCTGGTCGCGAAGAAGGCGCTGGGGCAGAACTTCATCCTCGACCTGAACCTGACGGCCCGGATCGCGCGCGCGGCGGGGGACCTGACCGGCTGCGATGTGGTCGAGGTCGGCCCCGGTCCGGGCGGTCTGACGCGCGGGCTGCTGGCCGAGGGCGCGCGGCATGTGGTGGCGGTGGAAAAGGACGCCCGCTGCCTGCCGGCGCTGGCCCAGATCGCGGCAGCCTATCCCGGTCGCTTGACCGTAATCCAAGGCGACGCACTGGCGGTGGACCTGAACCCGCACCTGACACCGCCCGTCCGGATCGTCGCGAACCTGCCCTACAACGTGGGCACGGAACTTCTGGTGCGCTGGCTGACCCCGCCCGTCTGGCCGCCGGTCTGGGACAGCCTGACCCTGATGTTCCAGCGCGAGGTGGCCGACCGGATCGTCGCGCGTCCGGGGTCCAAGGCCTATGGGCGGCTGGCCCTGCTGGCGCAGTGGCGCACGCTGCCGCGCATCGTGATGGACCTCCCGCCCGAGGCGTTCACGCCTGCGCCCAAGGTGCGGTCCGCCGTGGTGCACCTGGCCGCGCGGGCCGAGCCTGCGTTTCCGGCGGACCCGAAGGTGCTGGAACGGGTGGTGGCGACCGCGTTCAACCAGCGCCGCAAGATGCTGCGCGCGGCCCTGCGGGGGCTGGCGCCGGATATCGAGGACCGGTTGCTGGCGGCGGGAATAGCGCCCACCGCGCGGGCCGAGGAAATCGGGCTGGAGCAGTTCTGCACGCTTGCGCGGGACCTCGCCCGGGGCTGACAGCCGTCGGACAAAGTGGGTGCACCCACCCCGGCACGATGGTCCGGGCGCACAACCAGTGCCGTGCTTACTCCGCCGCTTCCGGCGCCTCGGACGTGGACGCTTCGGTCGCACCCTCGGCCTTCGGCGGACGGCGGCGGCGCGGTGCCCGGCGCTTTTCCGGTTCGGCGGCCGGCACGTCCGCGACCACGGGGGCCGCACTGCTTTCGGGGGTCTCGACCAGTCCCGACCCTTCGTCCTCGGACGCGAAGTCGATCACATCGGGAACAGCGACTTCGGCCGCAACTTCCGTAACGCGGCGGTCATCCCGACGATCATCGCGACGCTGGTCATCGCGGTCGCGCCGGTCGTCGCGCCGGTCATCGCGGCGATCGTCCCGCCGGCCATCGCCGCCATCACGGTCGCGTCGGCCTTCGCCCTGACCGTCGCGGTCCCTGCGGCCTTCGCCGTTGGCAGCACCCTGCTGTCCCTGGCCGCCGCCCTGCTGCCCGGCGGACTGACCGCCCTGGCCACCCTGGCCGCCGCCCTGATACCCGCCCTGGTCGCCGCGCTGCGCGTCCATCTCGCGCTGCGCCTCGGCCAGCATCCGGGTGTAATGCTCGGCATGCTGCTGGAAGTTCTCGGCCGCAACCCGGTCGTTCGACAACTGCGCGTCACGGGTCAGCTGGATATACTTGTCGATGATCTGCTGCGGCGTGCCGCGTACCTTGCCCTCGGGTCCGGAACTGTCGAACACCCGGTTGATGATGTTGCCCAGCGACCGGTTGCGGTTCGTCTTCGACCGCGAGCGTGACTTGGAAGATCTCATATTGTCCTTGTTCCGGCGGTTTCGTCCCATGCGCGGCCCAGGCGGAAATGCGGGCGGAACAGGCGGGGCGAGGCTGCAAGACAGGGGGAAGCGAAGCGCGCTCCGTCGCCCTGTGGACCCTCTCTAAGCACGGACGGCAAAAGGCTTCAAGCGGATTCGGGCCCTAAACCGGATTCCGCCAAGGGCTGTGGCGCGCGGGCAGAGACCACGCGATCGCGCCCGTCCATGTCGGGATGCACGGCAACCTGGGTCAGCCCCGCGCCCCGGAACAGCGCGACTACCGCTGCTGCCTGCGTCGGCCCGATCTCGACCAGAAGCCGCCCCGCCAACGCCAGGTGCGCGACCGCCCCCGCCGCAATCGCCCTGTAGGCCGCCAGCCCGTCGCCCTCGTCGGTCAGGGCGCCCCTGGGTTCCCAATCGCGCACCTCGGGGTCAAGCGCGGGCATCTCGGACGCGGCAATGTAGGGCGGGTTCGACACGATCAGGTCATAGGTGCCGCCAAGGTCGGCGAACCAGTCGGACGGGGTCAGGATCAGGCGCGCGTCCACCCCATGCGCTGCCGCGTTCACCCCGGCAACTTCCAGCGCCGCCACCGACAGGTCCGACCCCACGCCCCGCGCATCCGGCCGCTCTGCCAGCAGCGACACCAGGATGCAGCCCGACCCGGTGCCAAGGTCCAGCACCCGGTCGAAAGGTTCGGCCAGCGCCAGATGCACCAGCACCTCGGTGTCGGGCCGCGGGTCCAGCACATCAGGCGTGACGGCAAAGCGGCGCCCCCAGAACATCCGTTCGCCCACGATCTGGGCCACGGGCTGGCGCGCGAGCCGACGGGACAGCGCATCATCGAACCGCGATGCGGCCCCCGGCGACAGCGCATCGCCGGTGTGCAGGATCAGCCGGTCCACGGCGACGCCCAGCGCATGGGCCATCAGCCTCCGCGCATCGCCCCCTGCACCGTCGATCCCGGCGCCAGCCAGCCGCGCGGCCCCGGCGGACAGCGCCGCCTGCACCGTCGTCGCGGTCACTCTGCCCCGGCCTCGGCCAGCTTCGCGGCCTGATCGGCGGCCACCAGCGCGTCGATCACATCGTCAAGGTCGCCCGCCACGATCCGGTCCAGCGAATACAGCGTCAGCCCGATCCGGTGATCCGTCAGGCGTCCCTGCGGAAAATTGTAGGTGCGGATGCGTTCCGACCGGTCGCCCGACCCCACCTGTGCGCGCCGGTCTGCGGCGCGGGCGCCATCCACGCGGCTGCGTTCCAGGTCGAACAGCCGCGTGCGCAGGACCTGCATCGCGACATCGCGGTTCTGGTGCTGCGACTTGAGGCTGGAGGTGACGACGATCCCGCTGGGCAGATGGGTGATGCGCACGGCGGAATCGGTCTTGTTCACATGCTGCCCGCCCGCGCCGCTGGCGCGCATCGTGTCGATGCGCAGGTCCTTTGCATCTATGTCCACGTCCACGGACTCGGCCTCGGGCAGGACGGCGACAGTGGCGGCCGAGGTGTGGATGCGCCCGCCCGCCTCGGTTTCCGGGACGCGCTGCACGCGGTGGACGCCCGATTCGAACTTGAGCCGGGCAAAGACGCCCTCGCCCTCGACCCGGACGACCGCTTCCTTGACACCGCCCAGGTCGGTTTCCTGCAATTCGATGGTCTCGAACCGCCAACCCTTCGATTCCGCGTGGCGCTGGTACATGCGCAACAGGTCGGCGGCGAACAGCGCGGCCTCGTCGCCGCCGGTGCCGGGGCGGATCTCCAGGATCGCGGGGCGCGCGTCGGCGGCGTCCTTCGGCAGCAGCGCCAGGCGCAGGCCCTGCTCGGCCTCGTCGCGCGCGGCACGCAGGCGCGGCAACTCGTCCTCGGCCAAGGCCCGCATTTCGGGGTCGGACAGCCAGGATTCGGCCTCGGTCAGATCGGCGGTGATCCGTTCCCATGCGTCGATCGCCGCCAGCACCGGGCGCAGTTCGGCGTGTTCGCGCCCCAGCGCCACCAGATCGCCCGACCCGTCGGCCAGCCGCGCCTCGACATAGGCGTTGCGTTCGCGGATCTGGGCAAGGCGGTCAGCGGGGATCATGGGGCCTGCCCTTGGCGCGCCCCCCGCGCGGGGTCAAGCCCCCCCGCCGCCGGGAAGCGCCGCCAGCCAGCGCCCGACGCGGGCGGCGTTCACGCCCAGGTCGGACTGACCGAACCTCAGGCGCGAATAGATGACAAGCGCGGCGCCATCGCCATCCGGCGCGGCCGCGGCGGTGATGTAGTCGGGAAAGCCGAAGACGCGGCTGCGGCTGACCCAGGTGATGCGCCCTTCGGCCGGACTGCCCGCCAGCCGCAGGGTGCGGGGTTCGGCCATCGCCACGGCGTCGAGGGCGGCAAGCGCAGCCTCGGGCGGAAGCGGCAGGGTGGCGTGGGCAAGGTGGCCACCAGGCCCCGTCGCGCCATCGGCGGGGTCGGTGTGCCAGCGGGCCGGATCGGACGGCGCGAGGCGAATCCAGGCCAGCCCCACCGCCACCAGGATCAGCGCCGACAGAAGGACCGTGCGCCCGGTCACGGCGCGATCAGCCCCCAGGTGATGACGACGCTGGCGCCGACCTCGATCTCGCCCGCCGCCACGGGCATCGCGGATTCGGCCATCATCATCTCGCCGCGCGACCGGACGATCGGCACGCCGAAGCCCCCCTGATCGGTGATCGACAGGATCGGGCCGAGCGTGACACCAGCGGCTTCGGCATAGAGTTCGGCCTTGCGCCGTGCATCGGCCACGGCGCGGCGGCGCGCCTCGTCGGTCAGGGGGCCGGGATCCTGCAGCCCGAAGATCAACCCGTCAAAGCGGTTGCCGCCCGCCGATACCGCCGCATCCAGCCGCGTGCCCAGCGTGTCCATGTCACGCACCCGCACCCGGATCGTATTCGACGCCACATAGCCCGTCAGCCGCCCGGTGCTGCTGCTGACACGGCTGTTGTCATAGCGCGGCGCCAGCGTCAGGCTGGCCGTCTGGATGTCGCGCGGCTCGATCCCGGCGGCGGCAAGCTGGTCGAGGATCCGCGCGGTCGCGGCACTGGTCGCGGCCAGCGCATCAGCGGCGGTCAGGGCCTCGGACCGGGCGCCCAGGGTGATCGTGGCCAGGTCAGGTTCCGCCTCGACCCGGCCCTCGCCCGTCACGACGATCTGGGGAATCTGGGCGGCGGTCTCGGCCCGGGCCGTCCCGGCGAGGGAACCCGCCGCTAGGGTCGCGGCGACCAGCACTGCCGCCAATGCCCCCGCTCCTGGACCCGCTCGGCGGGCTGCAATCCACCTGGTCCCGTGCATCAATGTCATGTCGAGCTCCTTTGTTCCGGTCGGTCGCGCGACCCTGCTCTGCGTCCCGGACTTCACCAGATTCGCCGGATTCTTTCCATCGGCGGTTTCTCGCTGTATGGTCCGGCCGTCGGGCCGTGCCGGTTCCGGCGACGGGCTGTTGTGCTAGACGGGCATCCATGAAGGCAAACTTTGCGCTCTCCCTGTTTTTCGAGGGGATAGGCCTGCGGCATCGCGGGCCGAAAGGTTGGCAGGATCTGGGGCGGGTTCCCCTGGATGCGCCGGATCTGGATGACCGGCTTCGCGGTCTTCGCGACGCTGCCGCAAGCCTTGCGCCATCGGGCGTCAGGTCCAAAGTGGTCTTGCCCGACGACCAGATCCTCTACCGGCACCTGCCCGACGTCGCGGACGCCGCGCCTGCGGTTGCCGCTGCCCTGGAAGGGCTGACCCCCTATGCGGTGGCCGAGCTGGTGTTCGACTGGCAGCGGCACCCGGACGGCGGCGTCGTGGTTGCAGCCGTCGCGCGCGAGACGCTGGATGAAGCCGAAGTCTTTGCGCGGCAACACGGATTCGGCCCGGTGGCCTTCACGGCCGATCCGGACAAGGACAAGCCCTTTGCAGGCGCCCCCGATTT